>JAFTPY010000002.1 GCA_017463035.1 Lachnospiraceae bacterium | reverse complement strand
TTAAACGGCACAATAAAATACAACAAAAGTACCGCCGCCAAAAAGTAATAAATAAAACTGATGGTGGAAAATAACAGAAGAATCCCTCCTTCTTTCTAAAATGTACTCCTTCACACGTTTGTGCAAAGTCCTTGCCTCATAAACTATCCATAAATTAAGGGCACCTCTTTATCAGAAGTGCCCCGTTACATCCTTAATTATTCACTCTGGGCAGAATTCGGACACATAAGGAAGAATACCATATTGTTGTAAGCTCCCACAACGGTCTGGTCAGCCTCTACGCAGATGTTCCATCTCGGATCTGCATTATCGGTGAGGTTGGTCATGAATGCATTCACATCCGCACCTTCCTCTAACTCGAATACATAACCGATGAATGCAACGGAACCCATCATCGGACCAAACATTGCACCACTCTTAAATCCGGTAACCTCATAGTTGTTAAAGCCTGCTAAAAGACCCGGCATAATTTCTGCGGAGCCAAACATTGCTTCCTCCGGAATGGACTCATGCATGGAAAGCATAAACGCAGCATCTACAGCGGTTGCCGCCGGATTGTCGTTCATGTTGGTTTCAAATGCCTCCCAAAGCATCTCACCCCAGCTACCCATTTCCACATCCGGATAAATAACGGTTGCTTCTACTGCCTCACCGGCACCTTCGCCGCCTTCCGGGGAAGCGTTATCCATCTCTGCCGGATACATCAGGAAGTATACGGTATTCTCATAAGCTCCTACCTGAGTGTAATCTGCAGCAACACAGATATTCCACCTCGGATCAGCCTTTGCCTTTAAGTTCTCAATAAATGCATTTACATCCGCACCGTCAGCCAGCTCGAAAATATAACCCGCAAATGCGATGGAGCCCATCATCGGACCGTACTGCGCACCCTTCTCAAAACCACTGATTTCTTCGGAAAAGCCTGCTAAAAATCCCGGCTCAACTTCCATACCGCCTGCCATAAACTGAATCACCGGATTGGTTACCAGCTTGTTTGCCATATCAATCGGAGCGGTTTCCGGATTTGCCTTCATAGTCTCATGGAACTCATTCCAAAGCTTCTCGCCTGCGGTACCTGCCGCAAACTCCGGAGTGATTACGCCGCCTTCTGCCTTATCGCCGGACTCATCCTCTGCCGGTGCGGTCGGTGCTACGGTTGCGGTGATGTTCTCACCCTCTCCCGGATTCTTGGTGTCATCCTTCTTGCCGCATGCTGCCATACTGAATACCATGGCTACGGAAAGTGCTACTGCTAAAAATTTTCTCATTCTCATACTCTTATCTCTCTCTTTCTTTTATTTACGTTTTTGGTTACCTCGGACACCCCCGTCTCCCTTCACGGTTCGGTCCGGTTTATGTGGTCTTTCTTCGTCCCACTGATACATTGACGAAGCTTGTCACATTCCGGTTCCAAAAATCGAAAAAAATTTTTTAAATATTTTTATTTACTCCGCTGTCTGTTCTTCCGGTGCTCCGCTGTAATACAAGTTATGATAAAATCCGCCTTGTGCGAGAAGCTCTTTATGAGTTCCCTGCTCGATAATGTCGCCGTCCTTCATAACCAAAATCACATCCGCCTCACGAATGGTAGATAAACGATGCGCCACAATAAAGCTGGTACGTCCCTTCATCATCTTATGGAACGCGCGCTGGATACGAACCTCCATACGGGTGTCAATGGAAGAAGTCGCCTCATCCAATATCAACATCGGCGGCAGGCAAAGCATCACTCTGGCAATACAAAGGAGCTGCTTTTGTCCCTGAGAAAGATTTCCACCGTCCTCTGCGATAATCGTCTGATACCCATCCTTTAGTCGCCGGATAAAGTTATGTGCATAGGAAGCCTTTGCCGCTTCCTCAATCTCCTCCATCGTAGCATCCGGCCGGCCGTAAGCGATATTTTCCGCAATGGTACCGGATTTTAACCAGGTTTCCTGCAATACCATACCGTAGTTTTCCCGCAGGGACTCTCTGGTCATATCCCGGATATCCGTGCCGTCCACCGTAATGGCACCTTGCTTTACATCGTAGAACCGCATCAAAAGATTGATGAGAGTCGTCTTGCCGCAACCGGTAGGACCTACAATTGCCACACGCTGTCCCGGCTTTACAGAAAGATTCACATCCTTTAATAGAGAAACTTCCGGCACATAAGAAAACGCCACATGAGAAAGTCCCACGGTACCTTCCGCATTCTTAAGCGCCACAGCATTTTCCTTATCCGGTATCTGCTCGGGCTCATCCAGAAGGTCAAATACGCGCTTTGCGGAAGCCAGTGCGTTCTGAAGCTCCGTAATTACGGAGGATATTTCATTAAACGGCTTTGTATACTGGTTCGCATAGGATAAGAAACAGGACAACTGACCGACGGTAAGCACCGCCGGACCTGCGGTCAGTGCCACAAAGCCGCCGAAAATACCCACTCCCGTATATACCAGACCGTTTACAAAGCGAGTACACGGATTGGTCAAAGAAGAGAAGAAAATTGCCTTAATTCCCACCTTCTGTAACCGATGGTTCACGTCGTAAAAACGCTCCTCTGCCGTTTCTTCATAGTTAAAGGCGGTTACCACCTTTTGATTTCCTACCAGTTCCTCCACCAAGGAAGTCATCTCCGCCCGCACCTTGGACTGTGCCTGGAATAAAGAATAGGTCCTCTTTGCGATAAATGCCGCCACAAACAGAGATACCGGCGTCAACACCACAACAAGCAGCGCAATTCCCACATGAATGGAAAGCATAAAGCCTAACGTCGCCGCAATGGTCACCACTCCGGTAAAGAGCTGGGAAAAGCCCATCAACAGTCCGTCGGACAACTGGTCAATATCCGTAACAATCCGGCTTAAGGTATCTCCGTTCGGGTGAGAATCCAGATAACTCAGCGGCAAATTCTGTACATGGGCATATACCTTCGTACGTAAATCTCTCACCACATGGAACGCAATCCGGTTGTTACATAAGCCCATCAGCCAGCTTGATACCGCCATAATTCCCACAACAACCAAAAGCTTTATTAAAATCGGCACAATTGCCTTAAAATCAACATTTCCTGCCCCGATTACATGGTCAACGGCCTGTCCGATCAGCACCGGCGCATATAGGGTCGTTACCACCGTAATCACCGCAAACAATAACGATAACAACAGCAGCCACAAATACGGCTTGATAAGCGCAATCACACGAACTAAGGTCGCAGAGTTTTCGGTATTCTTTTTCATGCGCCCACCTCCTCTGCAGAAACCTGGGATTGACAGATTTCTTTGTATACCTCACACTTCTCCAGTAACTCTCCATGAGTACCGATGCCGGCCACTTCGCCGTCTTCCAATACAATAATCACATCCGCATTCCGGAGCGTCGTAGTACGCTGGGACACCATAAATACGGTCATATCCTTCGTCCGTTCCGAAAGAGCACGACGAAGCGCCGCATCTGTAGCAAAATCCAGTGCCGATGCACTGTCATCCAATATCAGAATCTCCGGCTTTCTTACCAGGGCTCTTGCAATGGTAAGACGCTGTCTCTGACCGCCGGACAAATTCTTTCCGCCCTGATTTAACTTATAGTCAAGTCGTCCTTCCTTTGCATCCACAAACTCTCTCGCCTGGGCAATTTCCAGCGCTTCATAGATTTCTTCATCCGTGGCATCGTCCTTGCCCCACTTCATATTATCTCTGATACTTCCGGAAAACAATACCGCCTTTTGCGGAACCACACCGATTCTGCTGCGAAGCTCCCGCTGAGGATATTCCCTCACATCCACGCCGTTCACCAGTACCGCCCCCTTGGTTACATCATAAAAACGCGGCAAAAGATTTACCAAAGTTGACTTACCGGAACCGGTGCCGCCGATAATACCGACAGTTTGTCCCTTTTTCACAGAAAAATGGAGTTCCGCCAGAGCTTCCTCCTTGGCCCCCGGATAAGTAAAGGATACATGTTCGAATACTACCGCCGGAACATCTTCACCGCTCACATTGTATAAGCAGAAGCTGTCGTTATCCAACACCGTCGGCTGTAAGTCCAACACCTCGTTCACACGCTTTGCGGAAGCCATTGCCTTTGTAAAGGAAACAATGAGCACCTGCAATGCCACCAGCGCATTTAAAATCTGGGTCATATAGTTCACCAGAGCAATAACCTCACCCTGGGTAATCACACCGGCATCTACCTGCTTGCCGCCCTGCATAATAATGGCCGCAATGGCAAGATTCACCACAACATAAGTCAACGGATTCATAGCCACGGACACCTTACCCACCCGCTTCTGAAGCTTTAATAAACGGTTACAGTCCTCGGTAAATTCTTCTGTCTCATCCGCTTGTCTTCCGAAGGCCCGGATAACTCTGGCACCGTTTAAGCCCTCTCTCGTAGCAAGAGAAATGGTATCCAGCGCCTTCTGTGCCTTAGAATACATCGGAATGGTCAGCACCATGATTCCGTAAATGATAAGCGCCAGAATCGGTGCCGCAATGACAAAGATTACCGCCACCTTGGCATTGACCAAAAAGGCTGCCGCAAGCGCACCGATGACAATAAACGGAGAACGCAAAAATAATCGCAAAATCATATTCACACCGGACTGTACCTGATTCATATCACTGGTAATTCTCGTTACCAGAGTAGAGGTCCCCGCCTTATCCAGTTCCGCATAGGACAACCGGTTCATATGGGCAAACAAATCGTCCCGAAGCTCGGTACCGAAGCCTACCGAGGCCTTTGCCGCAAAAAACTGTGCAATTAAAGAGCAGACAAGTCCCACCACACCGAGAAGCACCATAATAAACGCCGCCCGGTAAATGTAGGTCTTGTCTCCCTTAGCGATACCGTTGTCAATCATATCCGCCACCACCAGCGGCACCAGAAGCTCAAAAAAAGCCTCCAGCATCTTAAACAACGGTCCGATAATACTCTCTTTCTTATAATTCTTCAAATAACGTGCCAAACGAAGCATAAAATCCCCTCCGCATTTCATAGACTGTTCCCTTCGCGCAAGCCCACGAAGAAAACCTGCCATCGTTCCAATAACCAAAGAAATTATAGCAAAGAAAGGAAAGGGTGTCAATGTAAGGAAACGTTTCTCTTCTTATTTATATGGACTTTATTCTACATTTAGTCATTAGGACCTATGTCCCATACAATTTTTTGTGTTTTTTTCATTTTGCTCTAAAGTGACACAAAAAAAGAGCCGATATCATAATCAAACAAATGAATGTCAGTTGTGCTGAAAGGATTCAGTAACTTCTCGAACGGATTCGAAGACTGTATTTCATGTTAGAAAAATACAACCTATCACATTAATCCAAATCGAGGAGGGACCTATTATGGCAATGATTGTTCAACACAACATGCAATCCATGAATGCCAACCGAATGTTAGGCATTGTTTCTACCAATCTTCAGAAGTCCACGGAAAAGCTTTCTTCCGGTTACCGCATTAACCGTGCCGCAGATGATGCAGCAGGCCTTGCGATTTCCGAGAAAATGAGAAGCCAGATTCGTGGTCTTACTCAGGCTTCTACCAATGCGGAAGACGGTATTTCTTTAATCCAGACCGCAGAAGGTGCACTGAACGAATCCCACAGTATTTTACAAAGAATGCGTCAGCTTGCCGTACAGGCAGCCAACGGTACCGAGACCGATGAAGACCGCGGAAATATCCAGGACGAAATCGAGCAGTTACAGGACGAGCTTGACCGTATCGCAGAAACCACCGAGTTCAATACCATGAAGCTTTTGGACGGTTCCTTCGACGGCATTGCTTCCACCAACACCACCGCAGGTCCGAAGTACGGTCAGT
>JAFTPY010000054.1 GCA_017463035.1 Lachnospiraceae bacterium | reverse complement strand
GACGACTCTAAAGGAGGGTGCTTATATTGCGGGCTATCTGGTGGAGAAGGATGATTTAAAGATTGCCTGGATAAAAATCGGATCCTCTGCGGGGAATCTGATTGACCATGTAGCCATATGCGGAGAACTGAAGTTTAAAACAATGATTTTTATCGGGGCGGTAGGGGCGTTAAAGAAGGAATTTGGATTGGGAGATATTTGCACGCCGTCCTATTCCATCTCCGGCGGTTACACCAATACCTATCTCAAAGAATCTCTGCGGGATTTTGTGCCGTTTGAGAGGGTAGAGCCGGAGATGTCCTTTATTGATGAAGTGATTGACATGGGGAAGAAAAAGGGGTATGATATCAAGAAATCTTCCGTGTTCTGTACGGATTCCATTGCACTGGAATACTATCACTTGGACGAAATCCGGGAGTTTGATACGGATTTGATTGAGATGGAAACCGCATCCTTTTACCTGATGGCAGATTTACTGGAGGTGCCGAGTGTAGCCCTTTTGGTGGTATCGGACAATTCTGCCACCGGTACGGCACTGGTGGGACGCACCGAGGAGGAAGAGGAGCGGTACAATCGGGGAAGATGCGTGGTACTGCCGGACATGATATTGACGCTTGCAGAGAGAAAGTAAGAGAAGAGCATTTACAGATTTGAGTTATAGGAGGAGAAAGAAATGGAACATAAGGGAACAAAACGATTAGAAACCGACCGCTTGATTTTACGTCGCTACACAGGGAGCGATGCGGAGCCGATGTACACAAACTGGGCCTCGGACCCGGAGGTGTCCAAGTATTTGACCTGGCCCACCCATAGCAGTGTAGAGGTAACGAAGTCCCTTGTAACGGACTGGATTGCGCGTTACGAGAACCCGGATTATTACAACTGGGTCATTGAGTTAAAGGAGACCGGGGAAGTGGTAGGAAACATTTCTGTGGTGCAAATAAAGGAAAAAGCAGAGACTGCCATTATCGGTTACTGCATGGGGCAGGCCTGGTGGGGCCGTGGGATTATGCCGGAAGCATTGACAGCGGTTATGCGGTATTTGTTTGATGAAGTAGGTATGAACCGTGTGGCGGCATGTCATGACAGTAATAATCCGAAGTCCGGCAGAGTTATGCAGAAGGCCGGTATGAAGTACGAAGGAACCCTGCGTGGTGCCGGATGGAATAATCAGGGCATTATGGATGAAGTGTGGTACGGATTGTTAAAGGCGGACAGAGCGTAGAGATGTCAGCTTATAAGTAAGAAAAAGAAGGTGGAATCAGTGAAGGAAGAGAAAAAATTAGTCTGGCCGGATTATGAGAACTGTATTGCGAATCTGCCGAATTCTATATTAAAATACTGGGGGCTTCCGACTGTGGGGAAAACGTTGCCTATGGCGGACCGGTATCTTACCAAGGATTATAAGAATGTGGTTGTGCTTCTCCTGGACGGAATGGGAAAGGTGATATTGGAAAAGTTTCTTGACGAGAAAGGACCCTTTCGCAGTCATTTGGCGGGACTCTATAAGTCGGTGTTCTTATCCACTACGGTGGCAGCCACCACCTCCGCGATGTCGGGACTTCAGCCTTGTGAGCATAGCTGGCTGGGCTGGGATTGTTATTATCCGCAAGTGGACAAGAATGTTACGGTGTTTTTAAATAAGGTGCAGGGGACAGAGGAACCTGCGGCAGACTATAATCTGGCATGGACGGTGACTCCCTATGAAGGTGTGATAGAAAAAATCAATAAGTCCGGCGGAACAGCCTATGGGGCGATGCCGTTTCTTGCGCCGTATCCGAAGAGTATGGAAGAAATTTGTGAACGTATTAAGACTCTGTGCCGGGAGCCTGAGCGTAAGTACATCTATGCCTATTGGAACCAACCGGATGGACTGCTGCATAGAAACGGATGTAATGCGCAGGTGGTAAAAGACGAACTGGAAACGCTGGAATATATGGTGAATCAGCTTGCTGAGGAAAGCGAGGACACACTTTTCCTTGTGACGGCAGACCACGGTCATATTGACACGGAGTATGTGGTGCTTCAGGATTACCCGGCGATTTGTGATTGTTTGGTACGGTCGCCTTCCTTGGAGCCGAGAGTGTTGACCTTCTTTGTAAAGGAGGAGAAGAAAGAGGTTTTTGAAGCAGAATTTAAGAAGGAGTTCGGGGACAAATTTTTGTTGTTGTCCATGGAAGAGGCCATTGAAAGAAATCTGTTCGGAACGGGAGCGCACCATGAAAACTTCCGGGGAATGCTGGGGGGATTATTTGGCCATCGCCACAGGAAGCCTCTCCATCTTTTATACCGATGAGAGATGGGTGTCTATGCACGGAAGTCTGACAGAGGACGAGATGCGGATACCGCTTGTTGTCTTTGAAACGTAAAAGTTTAGCATAAAAGTCTCATAAAACAGGAAAACTAAGAATAAACTGGGTAGTAGTCGTAAGCGGCCGCACCCGGCGTGAGAGTCCGCTCGCGGACTCTTTATTCTTTCGGAAAGGGAGACTTTTGCTATGGGAAATGTGAAGTATTGTACCGATTTTTTTGCCTGTGGATTTATTTCCGGAAAGCGGTTTGCGGTTGTTTTACAGGAAATTCTGGATAAATATTCTGCGGAAGGGTGGAAACTACACTCGTATCGTGTGGTTGGAGCAGGGGAGATTTGTTCCGTGGTGTTTTATAAGGAGGAAGCGTAGAGGACTTTCCTTTGATTAGTGAAAAAATTTAAGCAGACGATGTCGGTTGAGAGACATCGTCTGCTTTTTGACCTATAGGAAATTGTTGCTTATAGCGCCCCACCGCAGGCGGAGAATCTCACAAGTGAGAGTCGTTGTTCTGTTACTGTGCGCTCAGCCTGCGTTTTCTATGTAGCGTATAGACCATGACAACCAGCAATGCCAGTATGGCAAGATTCGCAAGCAGTGAAAAAACGCAATCCGTCAATAGGTAGGCATCGCGTGTCCGGACAGAGGAGAGAAGGCCGGTAAAGCAGTTAACAATACCGATTACTCCGTAGATGCCGCCGGTAATATAGAGCGGGACCGGACTGGTGATCCGCTTTCCTGCAAAAAAACGGATACAGAGAAGCAGACATAAAAGAGTCAGTAAAGTAGTACCGATAAAATATAGTATAACCCCTCTATCTCTTAAGGAGGTTATAGTGATGATACCCACAAGAAGGGAAATTCCAAAATATCCACTGTAAATCAGTAACGTCACTTTTGTATTTAAACGGTCAAACAGTGCAGTGATTATGCTGACACCCAAAAGGATGGTAAGTAAGAAGTATTTGGGTGTTTCGCTGTTATAAATTAAGAGCCCGTTGGTTCCGAACGTAGAGCTCATTAGTTGCACAATACTGAGAAACAACATGCTCATGAAAGCCAGTCCCAGTAGAATCAGTTGACCTCTTTTTGCGGTAGGATTCTCGATAATTGTATTTTTCTCCGCATAAAGTTTCATATCGTCGTCCGTCAGTAACTCATCCAAAGAAACCTCCAGAAACTGCGCCATCTTTTTTGCGGTCATCAAATCAGGATAACGGGAGCCTCCTTCCCAACGGGAAACAGCCTGTCTCGTTACATATAAATGATCCGCTAAGGTTTGTTGCGTATATCCTTTTTGTTCTCTTACATTTTTTAAATTCTCTCCGAATTCAGCCATATAAAACTTCCTTTCCGTGTTATACTTTATTGTTGCTTGCTGCAGCAACATCATTGTACCGCACTTGGTTCAAAAAGGAAAGCAACACCTGAGATTTTTACGTGTTGACACTATGGAAACATGCGGAAAAGCAGAGAAATATGAGTGTTCTGGGGAGAAGTATGTGATAAAACAGGCGCGAATAAATTAAGAAAGGCGACACATGTGAAAGGTGTCGCCTTTGGAGTATTGTATAGATGCAAACTTATTTATTTTCCAGAAGTGCTTTTAGACGAGCGATTTCTTCATCCTTTTCTGCAATGATAGCTTCTTTTTTTGAAATGGTGGCCTCGTTTTCTGAAATGATAGCTTCTTTTTTTGCAATGGTGGCCTCGTTTTCTGAAATGATAGCTTCTTTTTTTGCAATGGTGGCTTCGTTTTCTGCAATGAGAGTTTCATGCTTTGCAATGGTGGCTGCAGCTTCTTCCATCCGTCTTTCCTGTGTGCGGCGAATGCGGTTGGCTTCCTCCACACCCTCCATAAAGATACGCATGGACTCATCCTGACTGGATTCAAACATGGTTTCCGCTGCGCTGGAAATGTATTCGTTTTCTTGTGCCATCTTCTTAATCGCCTCCCAAGTGGTTGCTTTAAATAACCGTGCCCAGTGGTCGATGCCGTATTTTCGGTCTTCCGCTGTGGCAAGCTCTATCTGGTTTAAGTTTACCACAGATAAGGCGAATTTGCTACTATATATTTCGTGATTTTTGACATTTAACAGTTGATAGGTGGCGTAGAACTCGGGAGTAAAGTTTTTTAGGTCATAGTCCAGAAAACCGATATGACGGACCGGTTTGACATCAAGATAGGATTCTCCTCTCTTCAGTTGGTCAAAGGCACGACAGGTGTAAGTTAAAGACCGTTCCGGCCAGTCTTTTTCGTCAATTACCTGAACCTCAAAGTTTAAAATGCGGTTGTCATTTAACATCACCTTTAAATCAAGCACAAATGCTTTGTCTGTGGGCATTTTCTTAAATTCCAGCGGATTCAGGACTTCAACGGAACGGATTTCTTCCGGATGCATATGTAGTAGCGAAGCACACAAGCCCAGTAAGGCCTTTGGGTTCTTTTGAAAGACTACATGAAACATGCAGTCATTGGTAAGCCGGTATTCCAGTGTACCGGTGGCGTCCTGCAAGGATGCACAGGTTTGTAAATTTGTCATTTGTTTTCTCCGTTTCTGCAATCATACGTTGTGTTACAAAAAGTTTCCATGGAAATACCGGCGGAATTCGCCGAAAGAAAAGTACTTGATATCATGGGTATAGTATAGCATAAAAGGTCGGACTTGAACATCTCGGAAAGTTTACCAAAGATTTGCCGGGATTTTGGTGGTTTTGCACAATGAAATTGTGTGAAAAAACGGCTGGAAGCCGCATGAAATAAGGATTTGAACGATTATGGAAAGGCGTAGGATATATTTTTGTGTACCCGGTATATTTAAAGAAAAAAGCAGACAATATGCCTGCCTGCTTTCTTAAGGTTAGGTAGTTTTAGCGGCTTACTCCGCGTACCTTTTTAACTCGGCAACAATCTTCCGGAACTCTTCCGTATCCCGCACAAAGTCGAAGCGTTTAGCTTCCAATGTTTTCAGACTTATGTTACAGCAGTTTCCTGTATAGTTTTTTAAGGTGTCTGCTTGCTTGTGCTGAACACGGTTTATCATCGGAGCGGTGTAGTTCATGTCTTGCAGGGTTGCTTCCGTAACGGAATAGTAGCAGTTTTCCTTTAATGCTTCCAGTGTGTGTGCGGCGTCGCCAAGCTCCGCATACAAAAGCGCAATGCAACGATAATGCTGAGAAATATAGTTTGCATAAAAGCCCACATTTCCGTCCGAAAACAGCCGTTTATAAATATCAATAGAAAACCGGTGGGCTTCAATGGTTTCTTCCGGGGAAAAGTTTCCCTTTGTAGCAATCTGTGGAGCGGTCATTGCGGCAGATTGAATCAGGGACATAAGATATTCCTGACATTGTTTTACGCCTTCTTCTCCTTCCAGAACATAGGAACGAAGATCATCCCGTGTCACATAAAAACTACCGCCCATATCTGCATACTGCAGGGCTTTTTCATTGTCATTGCCCTTGCAGGTGTAGCATAAAACTTGAATTGCGTCTTCACGTTGTTTTGTGTCGGTGGACTTTTGTAAAATTGATTCGCCGAGGGCAATGATGCGCTCGGCCTTTTCAGGCTGACACGGATATTCCCCGTCCCGGTTGATAGCATACATCAGCTGCAACATCACACGACAGTCGTTTGGAAACTCTGCATATGCCTTTTCCCAGAGGGCAAGGTTCTTGGCATTCTCTCCGGTATGTTTGTAGACTTTACTTTCTGCGATATACCCTTCGATTGTTTCGTCGATTCTTGCACGGTCCACACAAAGCAACTCATCCACGGTCACATCGAAATACAGTGCAAGCTTCGGTAAGAGAGTAATATCAGGGAAGCCTTCGCCTCTTTCCCATTTACCTACGGATTGTGCTGTAATCCCCAGGTGATTGGCAAGAGCCTCCTGGGTCACATTTTTCTGCTGACGCAACGTACGCAGCTTGTCCTTTATCATAATCTCCATCATAAAATCACCTTTCTGTTTTGAATGGTAAGCGCTTAACCTGACTTTATTATAGTGGGAAGAGGGGAAAGATTCAAGAACCGTGAAGTATAGTTAAGGGTGGATTTTACAACGGCAGGTTGTTTTGAAACGTGGAAGTAATATGGATACTGATAGGAGTCATGTTTATCAGTTGGTTTCGATTTGTCAGTCAGTGTCTGACAAATTGGGAAAGGAATAGAGTGAAGGAGATTGTAAATATGAAAGAAGAAATGAGAAGTCCTGAAAAAGGGACTTGCAAATGCAAGCCCCTTCGTGTATAATTTACTTAGAAAGGTATTCGGAATCAAATCTCCGAGTGCCCTCAGTTAAATACGATTACAAGAATAGCATCTGACTTTGCGAGGGTACGGATGCTATTTCTTTTTGTTATAACGATTGTCTAAAAACGATACAGCTGCAAAAACTACTAACAACAAAGTTAAAACTTCCATTGTGTTCATTGGGCGGCACCCCCTATCTTGTGTACTAGAGGGCATCTAACATCGGAAATTCGCATCCTGCTTCCTATTCAATTATACAAGAATATTATACTATAAACCGAACGTGAGTTCAATCGAACAAAAGATTAAATTTTTAGTGATTAAACCTGATTCACTTGCAACAAACGGCTTTGGATGTTATAATATCAAAAGACAAGGTAACAATACAGAAAAGGAAGTGATTTGCCCGATTATCGTACTGCCGGTTACCGGTAGGAAAATAGACGGAACGAGTGAAAAGCAGAATTGAATCAGAAAATAAGCTGCATAAGCAGTTTTATTTTGATGTCATGAATGATTTTTGCTCTGTAAATAATGTTGATTAGACTACAGAGTAATTCTGTGGTCTTTTTTTGCGTGAAGGCAAAGTGAGCATGTGAGCAGGCAGCGAGAACTTGTTCTCGCCAGTTGTGCATCATGCGAACGCCCCACGACTGAGCGGCAAAGCCGCGAAGCGCGTGGGGAGTGTAAGACACTGCCTTCACATAAGGTGCCTTGTCGGAATAAGGAGGATTTATGATAAGAATTGAAAAGGTAGAAAACAGAGAAGAAAAAACAAAAGTAACACTGGAAATTATGAATGCATTGCCGGAATGGTTTTCACCACCGGAGGATATTGAAAGAAAGTCAGAGATCCATAGAGAATATCCGTTTATCGTTGGCTATGACGATGAAAAAGCAATAGGATTTGTAGCAATCAAGATGCATAATCACTACACGGCAGAGATTTATGATTTGGGTGTTTTACGAGAATATCAAAGAAGAGGAATCGGACACCGGTTGATAGAAGCATGTGTCGCGTATTGCAAGGAACAAGGGTATCAGTTCCTAACTGTCAAAACACTGGATGAATCGGCGGAATATGAACCATATAACGGAACCAGAGCCTTTTATAAGAAAGAAGGTTTCTATCCGCTAGAAGTATTTACTTGTGTATGGGACGAAGAAAATCCGTGTTTATTCATGATAAAAGTATTAGATAGGTAGGAATGTGAAATGAGAAAAAGGACTGTCGCACAGAATGCAGTAAAACTTACGATTTGCCATATGTTATAAAAAGCTGTTCTCCTGTCATATCCCGTTTTTGCATTCCCGAAGGGGCGCGCTTTTAACGCAGTCGAAATCACCTTTTAGAGTGGCTTAGGCTTGAGGACGCTACCGAAAGGCTTAGCCACTCTTAAAGGAAGTTTGACGGAGTGTTGCGCCAGCAAAAGAGGGATATGACAGGAAACAGCAGTAGTAAAACAGGGGGCAAATCGTAAGAAAGGGACTGCCCTGCGACAGTCCCTTTTTCGTGTTATATTTACTTATCCTTAATCTCGCTGTGTAACTGCTGCAAGGACTTAATCTCACGGTTACCGTGCTTACGTACGGACTGGATACCCTTTGCGGTAGCTCTTGCCGCAGCAGCGGTGGTCATGTACGGAATCTT
>JAFTPY010000053.1 GCA_017463035.1 Lachnospiraceae bacterium | reverse complement strand
ATTGAAGAAATCAAAACCGTTGCGGAAAATGTAACGGAACAATAGAGGAGGCAAAGATTATGAAGATTTTGGTAATCAACGGACCGAATTTAAATTTCCTGGGCATTCGCGAACCGGGCCAGTACGGTACGGAGAACTATGAGACCTTGTGTGCAAAGATTGAAGCGGCTGCGACGGAAAAGGGCGATACGGTGGAGTTTTTTCAGAACAACTGCGAGGGAGCGATTATTGACCGGCTTCAGGCAGCCTACGGTGACGGAACGGAGGGCATTATTATCAATCCGGGAGCCTATACCCATTACAGCTATGCCATCCGGGATGCACTGGCTTCCCTGACTATGAAAAAAATCGAAGTACATATTTCCAACATCCACAAAAGAGAAGAGTTCCGTCATACGTCGGTGACCGCACCGGTATGCGACGGTCAGATTGTGGGACTGGGAACCAACGGCTATTTGCTTGCTTTGGAAGCCTTACATATGGCATAAATCCCCGGATTTCGTGTGATTTTACACGGAACGGGCGAAAATTAAGCAAAACAAATGCATTTTTTTAAAATTTGGTATTGAAAAAATTGTCAGAGTGCGATACACTAGAGAGTAGTTAATTCTAAGGAGGATTATATATGATTTCTGCAGGTGATTTCAGAAACGGTATTACTCTTGAAATCGAGGGTAACGTTTGTCAGATCGTTGAGTTCCAGCACGTTAAGCCGGGTAAGGGCGCAGCGTTTGTAAGAACAAAGTTAAAGAATATTAAGAGTGGTGGTGTTGTCGAGAAGACCTTCCGTCCGACCGAGAAGTTCCCGGCTGCACACATTGAGAGAGCAGATATGCAGTATCTGTATTCTGACGGTGAGATGTATCACTTCATGGACGTAGAGACCTTTGACCAGATCGCTATGACCGAGGACCAGATCGGTGATTCCTTAAAGTTCGTTAAGGAAAACGACATGGTTAAGATGCTTTCCCACAACAAGCAGGTATTCGCTATCGAGCCGCCGTTGTTCGTAGAGCTCGTTATTACCGAGACCGAGCCGGGCTTCAAGGGCGATACCGCAACCGGTGCTACCAAGCCGGCTACCGTAGAGACCGGAGCTGTGGTACAGGTTCCGTTATTCGTTGAGAACGGTGAGACCATCCAGATTGACACCAGAACCGGCGAATACATGAAGAGAGTGTAAGCTTTTTATAAAAGCAGATAACAGGCATCGGAGAATTTCCGATGCCTGTTTTTTATGCATAAGCTTTTTATTCTGCGGAATACTAAAGGAGCAACTTACTTTAAGTATGATGTGCAGAAAAGGAGGCTTTTATGAAAAAGAAGCTTGTATGCCTTATGGCAATGTGCTGTATGTCTTTGTTCATGGTAGCATGTGCCTGCGGTGAGGACATGGGAACCGAAAATGCTTCTCCGAGCCCGGCAGCTACGGGACAGCCGACCGGTACCACCGCTCCGAGTCCGACCACTACTCCGATTCAGAACAACGATTCTGACATGAACGGAAATAACGTGGGCGGAACCGATACGGACGGTATCGGCGGAACCGGCGAAGACGGTCTCATTAATGATATCGGTGACGGTGTCGGTGATGTGATTGACGGTATCGGTGACGGTGCAAATGACGTTATCGACGGTATCGGAAACGGTGTGGAAGAAATGACCGGCGGTAATGCAGGAAACGGTGCAACCGGTTCTAACGGCGGTGCAAGTACCAACGGCGGTATGGGTAGCGGCGGAACTGCTGCAGGCGGTGCAAGATAGTCGTTGTTCCCGGCATAACGGAAAAGAAAAGATGTCTCGGACTTCTCGGAAAGTTTGAGGCATCTTTTTTGTATCACTCTAAATATATTTTATAAATCCGTGCATCGGAGGTTTCTTCCGTACATTCATATGGAAAGAGACACTGTTTCAATACGTTTAGGGAGATGGAATTGTTTTTCCTTATCTTGGCGGAAACCCATCGGCAACCCTGGCAGCTTGCAAAGTGTAAAACAGCGGGAATGCATTCCGTGGCATAGCCCCGGTTGCGGTAAGGAACATCAATCAAATATCCCAGCCAATAGCAGTTGGAATCATCCTCCGGTAGGGAGAAGCCTACACGTCCCACCAATTTTCCGGTTTCTCTTTCAAATACACCCCAAAGTGCCAGTTCGTAAAAGGGATAGATGTTTTTTATGTACGCCAAGTGTTTCTCTTGCTCCGTGGCGTAATCGGAAAGTATTTCATCCATAAAGGAAGCGGTATCCGGTTCGGTACACATGGCGTAGAGAGCCGGAAAGTCTTCTTCCGAAAGCTCCCGGATGATAAGTCGTTCGGTACGAATAATAAATGCCGGATAAGAGAGGGCATGGGCGTGGGTGCGGCTTAGGTAGCCGGCCCCAATCCAGCCAAAGCCTTGGATAATGGCATAGGCGCCGGATAGATTGGCCGATGTTCCCGGCGGTTCATAACCGATGCAGGGAATTCCGGCGGCTCTTGCGGCAGCAACCCCTTCGTAAGAATCGGTAATAACAAGGCAGTTTTGCGGAGGAAGTGCTAAGCGGTGTGTCATATCCCGATATAAAGCTGCGGAAGGTCGGGCACCGTCCGGAGTATGGACAAAGCGTATATTCCATTCACTTAGGTCGTTATAGAAAAAAACGAGGTCATTGGCATCCGCGGCGGACGGTGTAATATCAAACAGTACTCCCTCTAACATAAAATATTCCTTTCTTTTTTGCTTTTCTCCAGTTTATCATGGTAACGATGAAGTGTAAAGCCGAAAAAATGCCGTTGCTTCGGAAAAAATTGCAAAAAAATAAAAAAAACACTTGATTATCTTTGTGTTTTGTGGTTTTCTATTAGTATGGATTTTTATTAGCAAAAAAAGAATCCGATTTATAAGACTGAAAGGTTGGTAAGAAGCATTATGAAAAAGGTAGTTAAGTTTGGCGGCAGTTCCTTAGCCAGTGCAGAACAGTTTAAGAAGGTAGGCGATATCATCCGCGCGGATGAGAGCCGTGTGTATGTGGTACCGTCTGCACCGGGTAAGCGTCATTCCAAAGATACAAATGTAACCGATATGTTATACGGTTGCTACGCTCTGGCTGAGGCTGACAAGGATTTCTCCAAGGAGCTTAAGGCAATCGAGGCACGTTACAATGAGATTATCGAAGGTTTAGGTTTAAAGCTTTCCTTAAAGGAAGAGTTCGAAGTAATCGAGCAGAACTTTAAGTTAAAGGCCGGAAGCGATTATGCGGCTTCCCGCGGTGAGTACTTAAACGGTCACATTATGGCGGCTTATCTCGGTTACGAGTTCATTGATGCCGCTGAGGTGATTTTCTTCCACAGCGACGGAAGCTTCAATGCAGAGAAGACCGATTCCATTCTTAGTAAGCGCCTTGCACAGACGCCTCGTGCGGTTATTCCGGGATTCTACGGCGCAAAGAAGAGCGGTGAGGTTAAGACCTTCTCCCGCGGCGGTTCCGACGTAACCGGTTCCATCGTTGCAAGAGCAGGTAAGGTAGATTTGTACGAGAACTGGACCGACGTTTCCGGTTTCCTTGTAACAGACCCGCGTATTATTGACAATCCGAAGCCGATTACTACCATTACATACAGAGAGCTTCGTGAGCTTTCCTACATGGGTGCAGGCGTTCTTCACGAAGACGCTATCTTCCCGGTTCGTAAGGCAGGTATTCCGATTAATATCCGTAATACCAACGCTCCGGAAGATGAGGGTACCATGATTGTAGAGAGTACCTGCCGTATTCCGGAGTACACCATTACCGGTATTGCGGGTAAGAAGGGCTTCGTAGCGGTGAATATCGAGAAGGATATGATGAATGCCGAGGTTGGTTTCGGTCGTAAGGTGCTTCAGGCCTTCGAAGAGAACGGTATCTCCTTCGAGCATGTACCGTCCGGTATCGATACCATGACCGTATTCGTACATCAGCCGGAGTTTGAGGGTAAGGAGCAGAATGTACTGGGTGCACTTCATCGTCTGGCAGCTCCGGATTCCATTGATTTAGAGGCAAATCTTGCACTTATCGCGGTGGTAGGTCGCGGCATGAAGTCCAACCGTGGTGTGGCTGCCCGTATTTTTGCGGCACTTGCCCACAACAACATCAACATCAAGATGATTGACCAGGGCTCCAGTGAGCTTAACATCATTATCGGTGTTCGCAACGAGGACTTTGAAAACGCTATTAAGGCAATCTACGATATTTTTGTTACCGTAGCGCTTTAATATAAAGAGAAAGAAGACAAATAAGAGAAAGCGGGGTATTACAACATGAAGATTCAAAACGTAACCGATGCAGCATTTAAGAAGTACGGTAAGGTTGTAACCGGAATTGATTTTTCCGATATGCTTGCCGAGATGAAGAAGATGGAGATTCCGGCAGACGTAGTGTATGAGCCGGGTCTTGCAAACCTTGAGGCTTGTGCTTCCGCAAAGGACCTTTGCGAGAGCGTATACGGCGGTATGCCGATTCAGGTAGGTCACTGCAGCGGTAACAACAATAAGTTAAACGCAGTGGAGTACCACAGAGATTCCGAGGTAAACATTTCCGTTGACGGTATGATTTTACTTCTCGGTTTAGAGCAGGATATCGAGGAGGATTTCACCTACGATACCTCTAAGATCGAAGCATTCTTAGTACCGGCAGGTGTAGCGGTAGAGCTTTACGCAACCACCCTTCACTATGCTCCGTGTAACTCCCAGGCAGGCGGTTTCCGCGGCATCGTAGTTCTTCCGAAGGGAACCAACTACGACCTTGCAAAGCAGCCGAACAAGACTCCGGAGGATAAGCTGATGACCGCTGTGAACAAGTGGCTCATCGCTCACGAGGATGCAAAGATTGCAGGTGCATTTAACGGCTTAAAGGGTGAGAACATTACCCTGTAATAGGAAATAATGAGTTTGAAAGGTAACCGTTGCCTCTGTGTGGCGGTTACCTTTTGTAAGTTTATAGGAAAGGGCTGGAGAGAAACGTATGAAAAAGAGAGTCTTGGCAATGATTGCGGTACTGGCTATGCTTGTGACTGTATTTGCGGGATGTGGTGAAACGGGTGACCGAAAAGAATCGGACCGGAAAAAAGACAGGGACGAGCGGGTAACGACTTATGACGGAAAAGATTTGGAGGATGTCTTAGAGCAGCTGATTTACGGGAAAGAAGAAGAGCAGCATCAGAAGAGGGAGGACAAAGTAATCCGTGTAATGTCCTTTACCGATGAAGTGCCGACGATGGTACAGACCTATCTGGATATGCATCCGGAGCTGGGCTATACGATGGAGAGTACGATTGTATCCACGATAGATGCGCTATATCAGCCGACTCTTGATGAGATGTTAAAGTACGGCGGAACGGAGGCTCCCGACATTTACTCGTTGGAGTCGGCCTTTGTGGCAAGGTATACCAAGGGAGAGATGTCATCGTATGCGGCGTCCTACGATGAACTGGGGATTCCTACAGACGAAATGATTCAAGAGTCGGGAACGGCTACCTATGCGGTGGAAGTGGGGACAAGACCTGCCGACGGGAAGGTAGTGGCGCTTTCGTACCAGTCGGGAGCGGGATGCTTTATTTATCGCCGTTCTATTGCAAAGGCAGTGTGGGGGACGGATGACCCGGCTGTGATTCAGAAAAAAATCGGCGGAGGCTCCCAAAACTGGGATTCCTTCTGGGTAGCGGCAGAGGATTTAAAGGCGAAGGGATATGCCGTTGTTTCCGGTGAAAGAGATATGTGGCATGCCATGGAAAACAGTGCGGACAACGGCTGGATTAAGGACGGAGAGCTGTACATGGACCCGAAGAGGGAAGCCTATATGGATGTGGCTCTGATGTTGGAGATAAATGATTATCACAATGATACCATAGAATGGCATGATGTCTGGTTTGCGGACTTTAAAGGGGAAGGCAGGAAGGAAGTGTTCGGCTTCTTCGGTCCGGCCTGGTTTATAAATTATACCATGGCGGATAATTGCGGAAATGATGAGGGAACCGGGGAGTTTGAGGGGACCTACGGCGACTGGGCAGTATGTAATTCTCCGGTAGGCTTTTTCTGGGGAGGAAACTGGATTGCAGCTAATAAAGCTGTGGTTAACAAAGAAAAGAAGGATGTGATTGCCGACATTCTTCAGTGGATTACGTTGGATTATGATGAAAACAGTTTGCAGTATTTGTGGGCAAACGGTCTTTATGAACCATACAGCGGAATGAAGGATGCGGTGGTAAGCAACGCTGTGATGGAAAAGTCCGACGGCAGTGTGGAGTTTCTCGGATGGCAGGATATGTTCGAGTATTTTGTAACGGCCAATCAGTATGCAACGGGAAAGAATGTGACAGAGTATGATGAAATGTTAGGATACGCATGGAAGGAAGCAGTGCAGGAGTATGCGGCAGGAAAAGCGGATCGTTACGAGGCGATTGCACAGTTTGCGGATGAGGTAAGAAGTAAGACCGATATTGCCGTGCCGGACAGCTTTTATTATAAGAGTGGCGCTTCCGGCGGGGGAACGGACTTTGATTATAATTTCGGTTATGTGGGAGGAGGCATGGCAACACCGGCTCCGACCCCGACGCCGGGAACGATTCCGATGCCTACGGGCATTCCGGAGAGGGATTTAGGCGGCATGGAGATTATCATTGGTGACTGGTATTCCGAGGAAGGGGACCCGTATCCGAAAAACATATACGAGGAAAAAACCGCACAGTATCGGCAGGAGATTTTTGCCAAGTACAATTTTACCGCCGATAAGAGGGCGGTTGCGGAATGGGGTTCTATGGAGGAAACCTATGTGAACACTGTAATGGGTGCCGAACCGGCGGCCCATGTGTTTGAACTGGATTACCGCTTTATCAGCACGCCCATGTCCTACGGCTTGTTCTATGATTTGGCAACCCTTCCGGAACTTGATTTTTCCGAAGAACGGTGGAACGATTCCGTAAGGACACTTATGACCAAAGGAGATCATATTTACGGGATGAGTCCGGAAGCCAATGTGCCGGGCGGCGGTTTGGTTTGGAATAAGAGATTATTTGAAGAAGCAGGCGTTGATCCGCACCTTCTGTATGATTTGCAGGCTACGGATGAGTGGACCTGGGATATGTTCCGGGATGTTTGTGCGGCACTGACCAGAGATGAAAACGGAGACGGTATAACGGACGTCTATGCCCTTACGGGAGACAGGGCGGAAATTGTGCGTTGCCTTGTGGCATCTACCGGAGAGGATTTCTTTACCAAGGATGCGGAGGGGAATATACATAACAATATGGCCTCCGAATCGGTTCTGGCTGCAATGGAGTTTGCAACGGAGTTGTATACGGCGGGCTATGTGATGCCGCAGTGGTCGGACAGTAATTGGGACTATTATATACAGGCGTTCCAAGAAGGAAAGGCAGCCATGACCTTTTCGGAGGAGTACCGCTGTGAGCGGAATGGGGCATACGGAGATTTCATGGAAGATGAGGTGGGATTCGTATTGCCGCCGAAGCCGGAGTATGCGGCACCGTATCATTCCTATGTTAACAACACAGTTTATGTAATTCCGTCCTGCTATGACGCGGAGACGGCAAGCCGCATTGCCTTTGCCTTTAATGTGTATACGATGGCCACACCGGGCTATGATGACCCGGATGACTGGATTGAGCGTTATTATGCATATTTCGGAGAGGAACGTGCGGTAGAAGAGACCATTGCGTTTTTTGCAAATGCAGACCGGGTATTTTATCCGCTGGATACGTTGGTATCCGATGACTATCAGTTGGAAAAGGATCTTTTATGGAAGTATCCGTTTACCACGGAAACGCCGAAGGAACGCGTGGAAGCAATTCGGGAATCCTGGGGTACGTTTTTGGAGGAAATAAACCAAGAATAAGACCTTATATAGGGGATGAAAATCCGAAACAAAAAGACTATCGGGTACGGATCCTGCGGCATGCAGTGTGACTCGATAGTCTTTGTTTTTATCATAAACTTTGTGCGACGGTTACATCGCCAGTGAAATCAAATACAATACCAACAGATGTGCCGGGTAGAAGATGTAAAAGAAGTACTTAAACTTCTTGGAACGGAAGATATGGCCGTTGTACATGGCAATCGGCACAAACGCAAATAACGATGCGATATTGGTACTTAAAAATACGATACAGCCGAACAGAATCTGCAGCTTTTTGTTGGTGCGGAAAAAGTACAGCATGGCAATAAATAAAATGCCGATATAGCTGTAGTCGGTTCTGAGAAAAACAGAAGCGATGCAGGTAACGACCACACAGAGCAACTGTCCCATCCATTGCTTAAAAGCAGCTTTCGGATTCCCCAAGTCGTCGGTTTCGAAACGTTTCATGCCGTACAGCATCAAAAGGGCCAGAAGCAAGGTAAATACGGTGTTCTGGTGTTGAGGATAGAATACAGAAGCGGTCACGTCTGTATAACCGTAAACCGGGGCCGAGTTGGATACGATTAAGTTAAACGGAATTTCCGCAACAAGAGCGCAGATACCGACACGGATCAGATACCGCTTATAATCGGAGGTATGCATAAAGCCTTCGAAAACAAGGAATGCGAAAATCGGGAAGGCGATGCGGCCAACCAGACGCATTACGGTGTAGGTGTGATAAATGTTTAAATAGTCAACCGAAATGGCGGCAATTTGTTCCTGAGTTGTATCTGCCGAAAGAATGAGGCTTAAGTACTCCGGAAATTTAGCAAGCTTAGCATAAACCAGCGTAACGGCTGCGTGGTCGATTAACATGGTCAATGCCGCAAATATTTTTAAAAAGTTTGCGGGAAAGCCGGATTGGGGCTGTGAATTGTTTGTCATTGTTGATTGATTTGTCATTGATGTTTCCTCCTCTTTATGTTATGATTATATAGAAGTATGGTAAGAATTTCAAGTAAGTTATTTTCTTTTTAGAAATAAGGAGGCGTAGAATGGGACGGCGGCGTTTTTTGAGTATGTTCTTTGCTGCAGCGGGATTAATCGTCCTGTATTGTTTATTACAGAAATTGTCTGTGGTGATAGCGGGAATAAAGTGGGTTTTCGGTATTATTTCTCCGATTTTTGTCGGCTTTATAATTGCTTTTGTGTTAAATCTTCCGATGCGGAGCTTAGAAAATCTATGGGATAAGTGCGAATTAGGGATAAAACGCTTTTTCGTAAAGAAAAAACAGAAAAAGGCTCTGAAAACGGCTTCCGGTGATGCATCGGTAAAAGAAACACCGGTTGAGGTGAAAGTCGGTAAGGTGAGCGGGATATTGCGTCGTCCGGTTTGTTTGTTAGTGTCTATCGTGATTATTTTTGCGATTTTGGCCGCAGTGGTAAATTTAGTACTTCCGGAAATCGGTAAGACAGTGAGACTTCTGGTAGACGGTGTGCCGGATTGGTTGGAAAAAGTAAAAAAGTGGTGTATTGAGTATGCGGAAGAGTATCCGGTGATTTCAGAGACGATATCGGGACTTGATATTGATTGGGAGTCTACGGCGAAGAGCTTACTCAGTCTGATTGGGACAGGGACGCTCGGAGTGGTAGGAAATACCTTTGCCGGTGTTATCGGTGCCTTCGGAGGAATTGTTGATTTTGTTATCGCGTTGATTTTTGCGATTTATGTATTGTGCAGTAAAGAGACTTTAGCACGTCAGATGAAAAGGCTTTTTAATGCGTTTTTACCGGACAAGGCGAACGGTACGGTACTGCACGTTGCACAGACTTCCCACGATATCTTTTGTGCCTTTGTAACGGGACAATGCATTGAGGCGGTGATTTTAGGAAGTCTTTGTGCAATCGGAATGTTAATCTTTCGGTTCCCGTATGCGGCTATGATCGGTGTTCTGGTGGGGGTAACTGCACTGATTCCGGTAGTGGGTGCATTTATCGGTGCCGGTGTAGGTGCGTTTTTGATTTTGATGGTAGACCCGTTTCAGGCGTTGATGTTTGTTATTTTTATTGTGATTTTACAGCAGATTGAAGGAAATGTAATATATCCGAAGGTGGTAGGGAATTCCGTCGGACTTCCGGCTATGTGGGTATTGGCATCGGTAACGGTAGGCGGCGGCATCGGAGGTATCATCGGTATGTTGTTTGCGGTGCCTACCGCGTCGGTATTGTACACGTTACTTCGTGAGGTTACGGCGAAACGGTTGGAAAAGAAAGCAGAGCAACGGGAGAACGGGGAAGATGAGCAAGAAGCAGGTGAGTAGTATGAAAAAGAACGGTGTGCTTAAGGAAGTAATCAGTTGGGTCATTATTATTGTGGGAGCTTTTGTCATCGGAAATTGTTTAAATAAGTTTGTATTGTTGAAAGCGGTAATTCCGTCAGGATCTATGGAAAATACGTTGCAGGTGGATGACCGTGTTTTCGGATTGCGCCTGGCGTATTTGTTTTCCGAACCGGAGCGGGGAGATGTGGTGATGTTCGATTATCCGGATAATGAAACTTTGCTTTATGTGAAGCGTGTCATCGGATTGCCGGGAGAAACGGTAGAGATTACCGACGGCAAGGTGTATATTTGGAACGATGAGACGGGAGAGGATAAGACTCTATTGGAAGAGCCTTACTTAAAAGAAACTCCGACAGGAAGCTTTGGAGTGTTTCACGTGCCGGAGGGACATTATTTCATGTTGGGAGATAACCGGAACAGTTCCTGGGATTCCAGAAAGTGGGACAATAAATATGTGTCCGAAGATAAGATACAATGCAAGGCATGGTTCCGTTACAAGCCGAGCTTCGGCTTTATAAAATAAGGCATGACTAATGGCGCGGGTGCTTGCTGATAATAGCGTGTGCCTGCGTGATTTCTTTCATGATGGAAGCCTTGAACTGACTGTCAAACTCACAAAGGCGGGACATCAGCTCGCCCTGAGTGGTAGCCACGTACTTCGGCTGCATACGGTTAAGCGTATAGGATGCGATGTCGAGACGGCAACGTTCGCATTTGCAACCGTCTAAAAACGGTAACATCTCGTCCAAAGTAATGATTACATATTCTTCCATGATATTACGTAGAATTAATTGCATCGGGAAAGCCTCCGTTCATTTGTATAGTCTCATGGTATCACTTTTTTTGGAAATTGTAAAGAAAAACATGAAAAGGGAAGTCATTTGTATGCAGGAAAAAAGAGAACTCATCAATAAATTAACAAAAGAGCATACATTATCTTTTATAGAGTGGAAAAAGCTCTTGCAGAATCCCGAAAAGGAGACGGCAGAGTACCTTCGGACGTGCGCAAGAAAGGTAACGGACCGGGTGTTCGGACGGCAGGTGTATGTGAGAGGTTTGATTGAATTTACGAATATTTGTAAAAAGGATTGCTATTACTGCGGTATCCGGAAAAGCAATTCCTGCGTGGAGCGGTATCGCCTGACGGAGGAGGAGATTCTTTCCTGCTGTCAGGAGGGTTATGAGGCGGGGCTTCGGACCTTTGTGTTGCAGGGCGGCGAGGACGGATATTTTACGGAGGAGCGGCTTTGTACGCTGGTAAGCGAGATACATAAAAGATACCCGGATTGCGCGATTACCTTATCGGTGGGGGAATGGGAAAAGGAGAGCTATGAGCGGTTTTATGCGGCAGGTGCGGAGCGCTTTCTGTTACGGCAGGAAACCGCAAACGAGGAGCATTACGGAAAGCTGCATCCGGGGAACCAGAAATATTCTACAAGAATAGAATGTCTTGAAAATCTAAAAGAAATCGGATATCAGACCGGTTGCGGATTTTTGGTGGGGTCCCCCTATCAGACCATAGATTGTATTATAGAGGATTTATTGTTTTTGGAACGGTTCCGCCCGCAGATGGTGGGCATCGGACCGTTTTTACCCGCAAAAAACACCCCTTTTGAAGCGGAGAAGGCCGGTAGCAGTGAGTTGACGTTATTTCTTCTTTCTGCCATTCGCCTGATGCTCCCTGAGGTGTTATTGCCGGCTACAACGGCACTGGGAACGGCTCGGAGCGACGGACGTTTGCAGGGGCTGTTGCACGGTGCCAATGTTATTATGCCGAATCTTTCTCCTGTAAGAGTAAGAGAAAAGTATGCGTTATATGACAACAAGGTTCACAGCGGTAACGAGGCGGCGGAGCATTTGGATGCTTTGCGGGCAGAGCTTGCAAAGGAGAATTTTACAGTGGCAATATCCCGCGGTGACGCACCCGGGTTTGCAAAATAAATTATTTTACTAACGGGGAAGAATATCTGACCCGAAAGAAAGGACAAAAGAATATGTACAACAAAGCATCACTTCACGCGGAAGAGT
>JAFTPY010000052.1 GCA_017463035.1 Lachnospiraceae bacterium | reverse complement strand
GGTGGGCATTTTCCGCCACCCAGATGCCTTCCGGCGTATCCGCAAAGGTGGTTTCCAGACCGAAGCCCTCCGAAGCACAGGAAATGTCGATGGCCAGTCCGGTCTGATGCTCGCTTCTGCCCGGAGCTGCGGAATAGCGGTTGGTATGGGCAATGCACTGAGTCACCAGATTGGTGGCATAAATTGTATACTGACGAGCGTAGGAACGATATGCGGAAACACCGTACAGGGTAAGCTTTGCTTCGTCGTAGGCCGCGTCAAACAGGAGAGCCAGTGCTTCCCCGGCCTCCGGTGTCATTTTTGCTTTGTCGATGCTTGTATCGGCAAACGGGAACAGCACATCCGGCGTGGTCAGCCCCTCCGGAACAAACCCCTCCGGCAGAGGGTATTCCCGGTTCACCAGATAAGTAATCGTAGAGGTATCCGTGTTTACTGTAATCGGGGTAGGAGTAGGAGCCTCGGTCGGTTCCGGTGTCGCAGTCGGAGTCAGAGTTGCTTCCGGCGTTGCTGTTGCTGCCACATCCTTGTCTGCCTCCCCCGGGGTCTGTGTGCCGGACTGTCCCTCCCCCGGAGTTACAGCCGGTGTAATATTTTTCGTATGTGCAGACTCATCGGTGCCCGTAACTATGGGCTCGGAACCGGGGGTACTGCGGTTACAACCTCCCGCCGGCAGGGCCAAGCTAAGACTAAGTGCCCATAAGGCAGCCGGGATGGCAAGAAGTTTACTATATTTCTTCATGAAATCCTTCTTTCTTAGGAATGACGTCTGCTCTCGGAATGAATCTTATCCAAAAGCTCCTGCTTTGTTTTGTACAACCGCTCGGAAAGATCGATAAATACCTTTTGCGGATTTGCAAAACGCTTCGTCTCCTCCCAAAGAGTATCCTTTTCCTTGGTACAGTAGTCCCGGATTTCCATGACGGAAGGGGATTCATACACGCAGACACCGTCTACAAATACCGGAACCAACAGCTCCCGTACGGTAAAGGTGCCCGGTTCCAGTTGGGTCTTTTTCCAGGTATCCACCGGGTCGAACAGCAGAAGCGGCTCGGACTCGTTTATGGTCTCGTCAGCAAATGCGATAACATCTGCTTTAATCTTTCCGGTTTCCTTATCATAAATACGGAACACGGTTTTGTTGCCCGGGTTCGTAATCTTTGCAGGGTTTTCCGAAAGTTTAATCTTTGGAGTAAAGGCTCCGTTTTCCTCAATGGCAGCCAGCTTATACACGCCGCCGAAGGCCGGACAATCCTTGGAGGTAATGAGGTTGGTGCCTACACCCCAGGTATCGATTTTTGCACCCTGCAAATTCAGGGACTCGATAATAAATTCGTCCAAATCACTGGAGGCACAGATGGTGGCGTCCGTAAAGCCGGCTTCGTCAAGCATTTTTCTTGCCTTTTTGGAAAGGTAGGAAAGGTCGCCGCTGTCAAGGCGGATGCCGTAACGGGTCGGCATTTTGCCGGCATCCCGAAGCTCCGTAAACACCTTGATGGCGTTAGGAACACCGGAACGAAGGGTATCGTAAGTGTCTACCAAAAGCGTTGCATTCTGCGGATAGAGACTTGCATAGGTGCGGAACGCAGTCAGTTCATCCGGGAAGCTCATAATCCAGCTGTGGGCATGGGTGCCGAGAGCCGGAACCGAGAACTCCTGGGCTGCCAGTACATTGCTGGTGCCGATGCAACCGCCGATAACCGCTGCCCTGGCACCGTAGATGCCGGCATCCGGACCTTGCGCCCGGCGAAGGCCGAACTCCATGACACCGCCGTTCTTTGCCGCAAAGCACACCCGGGCAGCCTTGGTGGCAATAAGGCTTTGATGATTTACCATGGTAAGAAGCGCCGTCTCCACAAACTGTGCTTCCATAATCGGCGCAATGACCTTAACCAACGGCTCCATCGGGAATACTACCGTACCCTCCGGGATAGCGTAAATACTGCCGGTAAAGCGGAAGTTCGCTAAATAGCCAAGGAAATCTTCGTCAAACATTCCGGTATCCCGCAGATAATCAATATCTTCCTTATCAAAATGCAAATTCTTAATATAATCAATGACCTGGGCAAGACCCGCACAAACGGCGTAGCCGCCCTCGGACGGGTTACGTCTGTAAAACGCATCAAAGACCACGATATCGTTTCTGTTTTCTTTAAAATAGCCCTGCATCATGGTGATTTCGTAGAAGTCGGTCAGCAGGGTAAGATTACGTTCGGTCATAAGGTACCTCCTTTTCGCGCAACGCGCGATAATACGTGTATATATCATAGTACACTTTTGGCAAGAAGTCCAGCGGAAAGTGGAACATCGGGACAACGTCTCATTGTTTGAAACATTTTAAAGAAACATTGCCATATAGAACGGTAAATGGGTAATGCCGTCTTTTATCAAAATGTCCTTGCTGTATAAAATGTAGGCATTTCCGATGACCTTGGAAAATCGGTTGCGGAATTTGTCGAGGGAGGCATGACTTGTGTAATTGTTGGACTTGACTTCAATCGGTGCGATTTTTTTGCCCTCAGCAATTAAAAAGTCTATTTCCATATGGTTCTCTCTTTGTATGGCATCGGAACGGGAATAAAAATACAGCTTATGTCCGTTGCGACGGAGCATTTGTGCCACGACGTTCTCCATAATCATACCTTCGTTAATGTTCAGACGGTCAAATAAGATGGCGCGGTACAACTCGTTTTCGGTGTAAGAATTGTCCATAAAGGTGTGAGTGACCAAAAGCCCCGTATCCGCCATGTAGCACTTCTGCGTGGCATGGTCGGCACTTAACGCCAGACCGATATTCGGATCGGTGGCGTTAAAACAGGTATTGACCACCATTGCTTCCTGCAGCCATAAAAAGGAATCTTCATAGGTGCGGAAGCGGGCATCTTTGTGAATGGAGGATAATTTATATTTCTTTTCCTTTTTGGAAAGCTGTCCCGGAATACCGTCAAATACCGCAAAAACTTTATCCTCATAGCCTGCCGCAAACTTGGAGACATCGTCGCGATAAAGCTTTAAGATACGACGCTTTACGGTATCGGAGACTTCAAAATCTTTTTCGTTCAAATAGGCCAAAACGGACTGCGGCATCCCTCCTACAAGGACATATTGCCGGAAGTCATTCATTATCTTTCGGTGGAGTGCCTGCCCCAGAGGGGTTTTGCTTTCAAAGCATTGTTTTAGCATCGGTACGGTTACGGTATCACCCATAGCCCACAAGAATTCCTCAAAATCCAGAGGAAACATTTCGATGTGATCTTCTTCGGAAGGAATGATGATGTCCTTTACGTTTTGCTTAAGCCGAATCAAGGAACCTGTTTCCAGATAATCATAGCGTCCGTCGGCGACTAAATATTTAATCAACTGTCGCGCCCGCGGGAATTGTTGCACTTCGTCAAATACAATGAGAGATTCCCGCTTGAAAAGCGGGGTGGAATAAAAGGTGGAGAGCTTTGCAAAAAACAAATCCGGATTGGAGCTGTCATTCAAAAACAAATCAAGGATATCCTGCGGAGCATTACCGAAATCCACGATGATGTGACTTCTGTATTCCTTCTCGGCAAACTCTTTGGCAATAAAACTCTTTCCGACACGTCGGGCACCGTCAATTAATAAGGCGGAGGAACCGTTGCTCTTTTCCTTCCATTCTACCAAACGGTCATAAATTTTACGTTTCAGCATGGTCACAAACCTCCTGACAAAAACAGTATATCGCAAAATGGCATAAATATCAGTAAAAATAAGTGTTTTGTGACTTTACTATAACACAGAGAACACGAAAAAGCAAGTTTTGAAAGTGAAAAATTGCACGAAAAAGCAGAAATCAAATGAAGAGAATTGCACGAAAAAGCAGAAATGGTATATCTTTGTGAAGCAATCAAGAAAAGTAGACTAGCAAAACGGAATATGATACAATGGGGTATAGATGCGGAAAGGTGGGGTTAAGTGTTAAAAAAGCGAAAAAACATAATCATATCGGTAACAATCCTGTTCATAGTTGCTCTGGTGACGGTGGTTGCTGTAGTTACTAATCGAAAATTAGAACAAAAGCTTCCGTACATTGCGTTTATGGAGAACAGTACACGGGAGGATTGTATATTTATTTGTGCCAACGGAGACATCTATGCTGCTACCTCGGAAGAGGCATTTGTAGCGGAATTGTCCGAAACAGCGAAGAAAATTCGGGAGGACAATTACGGGGATATGTTGGAATTGGTAGGAACAACCGATGCGGGAACGGTAAAATTGATGTATGGGTTGTATTTGGCTGTTGTGTTAAAGGATGAGTATTTTGTGACGTCTGTACATAAGGATGTGCCTGCGTTTAAAGAATATGGCGGGAAAGTGCGGTATTGGACCGGCGTATATTACGATGAGGAAGGCGAAATGATGCCTAGGGGGATTTATCAATCAAATGCAGATAAGATATGCAGTGATATGCGTGCCTATATTATTGTTGGCTGGTTGTATAATTGTTTGAAGGACTATATAGAGTAGATAATAAATGTGAGTACATAATCTACAAGTAGAAAATCATCAGGGAAATGATGTAACATTAGTAATATATGTTATAATGGAATGTGAAACAGATTGTTTTATGAAGGAGGAGAAAAATGGAAACCGTATCTTTGATAGTGATGATTTTGGCATTGGTATATGCTGCATACTGTTCGGTCAGTATTGTGGTAAAAGTGAAGAAAGCAGGAAAAGGGAACAGCACGTTCAGATTGTCCTGGAAAAAGGTGCTTTTTAAAGGGAGCGGAGCCGTGTTGTGGGGAATGTTATCCGTGCATCAGAAGATTGACGGGAATCCGGGCTGGATGTCAAGTTTTGGTATGGCGCTCTTCCTTGTTGTGGATTTGATTGAGGAAAGCGTAGAGATAAAGAAGTAAGTACAGAGAGGATACGAAATGGGAAAGATAATAGTTTTGAGCATTGCGATTTGCATTTTGGTATTGTTTGAGGCACATACATTAGTGAATCTTGTAAGCAGGGTGAAAAAAGCAGGAAAGGGAAACTGGACATTCCGGATATCCTGGAAAGATGTGGCTGGCATCGGAATCAAATATTTGTTTTTGCTGGCTGGGATATGGATTGTTGCGTATATGATATTCGATTCGTTTCATGAGTCTATTGAATTAAAGTCTATTGAATTAAAGTATTGGATCCCCTATATAGTTGTTGTGCTTGTTGATATTATTGACCTTATTGATAGAAGTATTGTGACGAAAGAGAAAGAAGAGGAATAGAGAAGAGGATAGGAGGACTTCTATGGTAAGGATTTATGTTGAAAATTTATCTCCGGAAATTAAAAAGGGAATGAAGGAATGGAAATACTCCGCAGAGGAACTGGAACTGATTTATGCACGGATTATGACCAGGCGTGCGGAGTTGATGAAAGGCTTCAAACGTGCGGCAATCATCATGGGGGCAGTAGTGCTTCTTTTGGTATTGATGACCGCTATGAGTGTAGGAAAAATGCCGAACGGGAATCCGGCGGTTGCTATTGCGGCGACAGTATGTCTGGTGCCGGTATGCGGATTGCTTTTGCTGCTTGTAAAATTCACGCATGTGGACCGGGTGCGGAACCAGTTTATGTCCCTGATGAAGAAATATTATCCGCAGTATGTGCATTTGATGGGGAAGAAAAGTGAGGAAAAATAAATTTTCCTTGACATTTCCCGAAACCCCTCGTATACTATAAGATAATTGAATTCACAACACAAAAAGACGTTGAGAAAGAGAGTACACATCTGCCGAAAGGCACAGCGAATCCGGGACAGTGGAAGCCGGATGCGAGTAGCGGATGCTTGGAAAATCACTTTTGAGTTGTAGGTCGAAAGCAGAGCCAGTAGACCGCGCCGGGGCTTTCCCGTTATAGGAAGGAAGTATAAAAGGCTATATGCCGGAGTACCGAATAGGTGGTATAACGAGACTTTAGGTCCTCGTCCTGTTTTGGACGGGGACTTTTTTCGTGCAGGCAGAGCCTCGATGTGTGGGAGGCACGAAGGGCCGCCTGTGCGAAATATACTTTCTCATCGTCTTTTTCGGCTTCCAGGAACTTTCCATACCCGGGGACTCTTGGAACTTTGTGTAGGATGTTAGTCTTTCTTATTGTTTTGATTGTACGCCGCAATGTTTAGACAGGATGTCTAAACAAGGTGATAAGCGACATGGATGTCGCATTAGAACCGGTTGCATGCCTTTTGTGAAATACATCCCCGAAACAATTAGAAAGCCTTACATCCGAAAGACGAGACAAGAGTCCCCGGGTATGAAAAGTTCCGCGACCAGCACCAAAAAAGGAGGACAAACAATGCTGTACAACAAAGTTGACACGAACATGAATTTCGTGGAAAGAGAAAAAGAAGTCGAAAAGTTCTGGAAAGACGAGAAGATTTTCGAGAAGAGTATCGAGGCCAGAAAGCAGGGCGAGACCTACACCTTCTATGACGGCCCGCCGACCGCAAACGGTAAGCCGCACATCGGTCACGTTTTGACCCGTGTTATTAAGGATATGATTCCGCGTTACCGCACCATGAAGGGCTATATGGTACCGCGTAAGGCAGGTTGGGATACCCACGGTCTCCCGGTAGAAATTGAGGTGGAGAAGCTTCTCGGTCTGGACGGTAAGGACCAGATTGAGCAGTACGGTTTGGAGCCGTTTATCGACAAGTGTAAGGAAAGTGTTTGGAAGTACAAGGGTATGTGGGAGGATTTCTCCGGTACCGTTGGTTTCTGGGCAGATATGGACGACCCGTACGTAACCTATCATGACAACTACATTGAGTCCGAGTGGTGGGCGCTTCGCCAGATTTGGGATAAGGGCTTACTGTACAAGGGCTTTAAGATTGTGCCGTATTGTCCGCGTTGTGGTACCCCGCTTTCTTCCGCGGAAGTGGCACAGGGCTATAAAGACGTCAAGGAACGTTCCGCAGTGGCACGCTTTAAGGTAGTAGGCGAGGACGCTTACATCTTGGCATGGACCACCACCCCGTGGACCCTGCCGAGTAACGTGGCTCTCTGTGTAAACCCGGATGAGCGTTACGCAAAGGTGGCAGCGGCTGACGGTTATACCTACTACATGGCAGAAGCTCTTCTTGACACTGTGCTCGGAAAGCTTGCCAAGGAAGACGCACCGGCTTATACCGTGCTTGAAACTTACGTAGGTAAGGATTTGGAATACAAGGAATACGAGCCGCTGTTTGATTGTGCGGTAGACATCTGTGCAAAGCAGGGCAAGAAGGCTCATTATGTAGTATGTGACAATTACGTTACCTTGACCGACGGTACCGGCGTGGTACACATCGCTCCGGCCTTCGGTGAAGACGATGCTAACGTTGGAAGAAAGTATGACCTGCCGTTTGTACAGCTGGTTGACGGTAAGGGTGAAATGACCGCCGAGACCCCGTACGCAGGCGTATTTGTAAAGAAGGCAGACCCGATGGTTCTGACCGATCTCGATAAGAAGGGACTTCTCTTTGATGCACCGAAGTTTGAGCACAGCTATCCGCATTGTTGGAGATGTGATACTCCGCTCATCTACTATGCCCGGGAGTCCTGGTACATCAAGGAAACTGCGGTAAAGGACGACTTAATCCGCAACAACAACACCATCAACTGGATTCCGGAATCCATCGGTAAGGGCCGTTTCGGCAACTGGCTGGAAAATATTCAGGACTGGGCAATTTCCCGTAACCGTTACTGGGGTACTCCGCTTAACATCTGGGAGTGTGAGTGCGGTC
>JAFTPY010000051.1 GCA_017463035.1 Lachnospiraceae bacterium | reverse complement strand
GTGATTGATGGACTCAGTGTATCCGATTTGGATGCGTACCGTGCTGCCATTCAGTCTGTGTAACACTTTGATAAGTCTTGCGGTTTCAGTTGCGGTAAGGAGGACCTTGCTAACTGGAATCCGTTGGAAATCTGCCATTTGCTAAACTGTACTAAGGATTACTTCGGCACATTGAAAGAACTGGTTCCGGCATATACGGATAATGATATCCGAAATTTTGTAAAGATGAGCGTGAACAATTTGTACCATGAGATTTGTCATAGGTATATTCATGCGGATTTGAACAAAAGTATTGCTAAGTTGCCGGGGACGTATAAAGGAGTGTTTTTCATTCTTCAGAACTTGTACTATCTGAATCATGGTAAGTTTGTTGCTACAAAGGCAGAGTTGTTACAATGTTTCGAGGGAAAGAACCGGGAGGTGCTGGAGAGATCCGTAAGTTTGAATAACGGCGGGGGATATGATTTTACTGAGAGTTTTGAACTGTTGTTTTCCTGGTGTCAGGAAACATTGAAGTTGTTAAAATAGTAGAATATAATGGAAAAAAGGACACACTGCACTTCGAAGAACACCGAGGTACAGTGTGTTCTTTGTGTATCTTTTCATAAATTGGCGAAAAGTGCAACATTCCCGCCCTTCTTTCCGACTATAAGGGTGAAAGGCTCATGAACCTTCAAAAGAAAAGAGGTGAAACAGATGGACGACGAACAATTGATTGCGCTGTATCTAAATCGTGACGAAGGTGCGATTGCGGAGACACAGGAGGCTTTCGGGACAAGATTGAGACAGTTGGCATTCCGGCTGCTGGGTAATTCCGAGGATGTGGAGGAATGCTTAAATGATACCTACTTCAAGGTTTGGAATGCGATTCCGCCCCACAGACCCAACAGTTTGTATGCGTTTTGTGTTACGATATGCAGACGGACTGCCATGGATATGCTGGATAAACGAACCGCAGGGAAACGGTCGGCACAGGTGGTGGAACTCTCTAAAGAAATGGAGGAATGTCTTCCTGCGAAGGAACGAGAAGAGGATGAAGAAGCTTTGACCGAGCTGATGAATACATTCTTAGGGACTCTTGATAAGGAGAAGCGAGCATTGTTTGTACGGCGTTATTGGTTCGGAGAGACCTCGGCAGAGATTGCGAAAAAGTATGGATACTCCGAGACAAAGGTACGGTCCCTATTGTTTCGCACAAGAAAGAAACTGCAAAAGTATCTCAAAGGAAAGGGCGTGAATGTATGAAAGAATATGATATTTTTAAGGCAATGAACGGAACAAAGGAAGAATATATTCTGCAGTCGGAGGAGTTTGTAAAGCCGAAAGGGACTTCCGGTAAAGCAATAAAGGTGGTTTTGGCGGCGGTATTGATTGCGGCAATTACGGCGGTGCCGGTAGGGGCTGTGGCACGAAGTCAGTTAAAAAACAGGGAGAGCGCAGAACTTTACCTCGGAAATACTGATTTATTGGAAGAAAGCGGAGCTGTGGAAAATCAGGTGATGGAAAACGAGCATGTAAGGATAACCTTGGATACGGTGTTGTCGGACGGTTATACCGCTTTGGCGATTGTTACACTGGATGCTCTCACTGAGCAAGGTCGCAATTATATCAATTACAAACCGGACTTTATATTGCGCCGTACGGATACGGGAGAGACGATGTTTCATACCGGTGGCGGTGCAATGGATGACTGGGAGGAGCAGATAAAGAATGATACCATAAGGTACTTTCACACCATTGATCTTGCGGGTATGGATGTTTCCTGCGAGTATGAAATGATTTTCTATAGCATGGATTTGTTCACGGAGGAGGAATGGAAAGCCGGTGTGACAAAGCCTTTGGATGAAAATATGATTCCGGAAGGAAATTCCCTTGGGTATGATTTTATTGCAAAGGTGAGTTTGGCGAAAAATACGGAGTCTGTAAAAATGAAGAGTGCTGATGGGAAAACAATTCGGCTGTCGCAATTCCAAGTAATTGATGAGACGGGAGAAGTGTTGAGAACAGTTCCTGATTCTGTAAGGTTAATTAGGAGCAGCGGAAGTCAGGAAGTACTCAGCCGTTCGGGGAGGTTTTTTAGTGTTTCCGATGATGGAGGGACACATTCCACCCTATTCTTTGGAAAGTTGATTGACCTTAAGGAGTATAAAGGTGTTATAATTGACGGTGTGGAATATTTAAAATAGGGAGCAAGAGAAAGACGCTTTCGGATTTGAAGGTGTCTTTCTTTACTTTGTCATAAGAATATAATATAAATTATATTGAAATGTCATAGAAAACGGGGTATAATATGATTGAAATGTCAGTATGGAGGTGCTTTTATGTTATACCGAAAGATAGAGTCATTGATAGAGGAGCATTTAGAATCCGATTCTCCAAAGGTACTTTTGATCGACGGTGCACGTCAGGTTGGTAAGACGTATATTATTCGTCATGTGGGGAAAAAGCTTTTTGAGAATTTTATTGAAATTAATATGGTGGAAGATTTATTGGGAGACGGGCTTTTTTCGAAGACGAAAACCGTGGAAGATTTTTATCTACAGGTGAGTATGTTACATGGCAGTAAAATGAGAGAGAAAGAGAATACATTGATTTTTGTCGATGAAATTCAAGCATATCCGCACCTGCTTACGTTATTGAAATTTTTGGTGCAGGATAATAAGTTTACGTACATCGCAAGCGGTTCGCTTCTCGGCGTTACGCTATCACAGACCACTTCGATTCCGATGGGGAGTATTCGCAAGGTAAGAATGTTTCCTCTGGATTTTGAAGAATTTTTGTATGCCAACGGAATGAATGAGTTGGTCATTTCTTCCATGCGGAAAAAATACGAGCGTTTAGAGGCGTTGGAAGAGTCAATGCATAACAAGATGATGGAATTGTTCCGTAAGTTTTTGCTTGTGGGAGGGTTGCCGGATGCGGTGAATTCTTATCTGGAAGAAAAAAATATTCAATCCGTGAGGGAGATTCAAAGTGAAATCCGTGATTATTATGCGGCGGATGCCTCCAAGTATGACGAAGAAAAGAAGCTGAAAATCCGTAGAATCTACGATCTAATTCCGTCCAATATGGAGAATAAGAAGAAGCGTATTGTGGCACAAAACATTGAGAATAAAAGAGGAAAAACCTTCAATGATTATCAGGATGAGTTTGAGTATCTCATCAGTGCAGGGATAGCACTCAGCGTACAGGCAATTTCTACTCCGGTATTTCCTCTTATTGAATCTACGGGAAAGAACCTATTGAAGTTGTACCTGAATGATGTGGGGATTCTTACCGAGATTTTATACGGAAATAATATCCGGGCGATTCTGGATGATACAAGAAGTATTAATATGGGGGCGGTATATGAAACGGTGGTAGCAAGCGAGTTGATTGCCCACGGTCATAAATTATTCTATTATGACAACAGGAGTAAGGGAGAGGTGGATTATCTCATTGATGATTATGACAGTCTTTCTGCCGTGCCGATTGAGGTGAAATCCGGAAAAGATTATACGGTGCATAGTGCGTTGAATGCATTTGTCCGGAATGAGGATTACCATATTCAAAAAGCATTTGTTGTTTCAAATGAGAGAGAGGTTATGCAAAAAGGAAAGATTATCTACATTCCGATTTATTACATTATGTTTTTTGATGTTGCATCAGATAATAAAAATAAGAGTTTCTAAATTATTTTCCTAACCTTTGCCAAACTCCTGTCACTTATTAAGTGAACAGCTGTGAAAAAGGAATTACGGAGGCAGGACTTGCAAGTGAAAAATCAATTGTTTGAAGAAATTACAAAGGAATACTCGTTGCAGATTTTAAAGTGGGCGTACAAAAAGTGCGGAGACAGCGACCGGGCGGAGGAACTGACGCAAGAGGTGATGGTGCAGATTTTCTCTGCTATACAAAAAGCTGCTGCGGAAGGAAAACGAATTGAGCAGGTGGAGCATTTTGTCTGGAAGATTGCACGGTATGTATGGTGCCACAGTTTGCGGAAAAATACCCGCTATGTCATGTGCTCTTTAGAGGAGGATTTGCGGGACGAATCCGATTTTGCGGGAGAACTGGCGGAGCGGGAAGAGCGGAAGCAGATGATTGCACAGCTCCGCAAACAGGTCGGCAGATTAAATTATTTGCAACGAGAGATTTTGGTTTCTTATTACATTGACGGACTGCCTCAGAAGACAATCGCAGAGAGGCTCGGTATCAGTGAAAGTGCCGTGAAATGGCATCTGCATGATACGAGACAGAAGTTGAAAAAGGAGATGGCAGAGGATATGAGAAATCAGAGTGAACAAAACTATGTATACAGACCGGGCAAGCTTTCTATGGCAATTAACGGAGAGATGCCGCCGAAGGCAGATATAGGGCCGTTGGAAGACAGTATGGTACGACAGAATCTTTGTATCGCATGCTATGAGGAGCCGAAGTCTTTGGATGAGCTTACGGAGCATCTTGGCATCCCGAAGGCCTATTTGGAATTTGATTTGCAGTGGCTGGTGGACCGTGAGTTTATGAGTTTCGAAAACGGAAGGTATGCAACGACGTTTTACATTAACAGCGAGACCGCAAAGCAGGAGTGCTACAAGGTATATTGTGGGCTCAGAGAACAGGTATCGGATGTGATCGTAAAGGGGCTCTTAGACGCAGAGGATAAAATCCGGGCGGTGGGATTTCACGGAAGTGATATGCCGATGGAAAAACTGTTATGGTTACTGATTTATGTTTTTTGTGATTATTATCAGTATGAGGACGGTGATTTGAGATTGGAAAAGCCGATTCGCCCGGACGGCGGAAAGTATTTTCCGTTAGGCTATTTGGAGGATAGTGATAAGATTAAGGAGTGGGCGTTGGACAACCGCGACTTTGCGTATTGCGGTCCGGCAAGAGACGGTGGTTTTTCCTGGTTCGGACTTTACAATTTCGGATATTCGGAAATACTGGATTTGATGGATCAGTTTACACCGGAGAGTGAGCGGATGAACGAGTTGCTTGTGGAGCTTGTGAACAAAGACTTTGACATTTCTTATCTTGGGGAAGACCGTAAGTGCGATTTGGCAAAGCTGGTGGAACAGGGATATGTGAAGTTACAGGGAGACAAGGCGATTCCGCAGTTTGTTGTAATGTCGGGAGAACAGCTGAATCGTTTGTATGATGAGGTGTTTGCATCGATTGCGGAGAAGCTGAAGCCGGGGTATACAGCGCTTAAAACGGAGCTTAAAAAGCTTTACGGAGAGAAAATGCCGAAGCATTTAAAGGAAGTCAGCAGATTGCCGTTTGTACAGGCACTGTATGCCATGGAATATGTAACTACCCTCCTTGCGTTTAAGGATAATTTGCTTTATGTCCCGAAGGATAGTAAAGAGGGAGAGTTTTTAACCCTGATGTATGTGGATTGGGAGGAATAGGGTCTGCATCATACTTCATGGGAGGCACGGTGTTTCGCTCTTTTATGTAAGAGGAGCACGATAACAATACCCATAAGTACCGGAATAAAATATTGCTTATACCGGTCATAATACCCGGACACAGCGCCCCAGTTATCTTGTAAGAAGTAGCCGAGAGATAACAGGGCGCTGTTCCATATGGTAATACCCAGAAGGGAATAAGGAAAGTAGACAGAAGGAGATTGCCCTACCGCTCCCGCCACAAAGGCAATGTAGGTACGGCAGAGGGGAATGACTCTGCCGATACAGACCGCTCCGGCACCGTATTTGGTGAATTTGGCGCGGGAGGCGTTGATTGCTTTTTCTGTTTTCGGGAAACGCTTGATAAGCTTTGTAAGGATCGCCTCTCCGCCGATGCGCCCTGCCAGATAGCAAAGACCGGTGCCGAGAAGTCCTGCCAGTACCGACAGCGGAAGAAGCAGAAAGAAGGATACGTTTTCTGCCCGTGCCACCGCACCGGAGAAGGGGAGTACCAGCTCGCTGGATATCGGAAAGCAGGCATATTCCAAAAAGATAATCAGTATCATGGCAAAAATGCCGTAGCGGTCAAACAACGATAAAAGCGTTTCCATGGGGTTCCTTTCGGGACGTTATTTTTTCATAAATTTCTTTAACATCTCAAATTTTGCCTTTTCGGCAGGGGATAAATTCGACATGAGTGTAGTCATTAAAAAGGCACTCTCTTCTTGGGTGAATTGGATATTTTGTGCTTTCATGCGGGATTGTGCCTTTAAAAGAATCGGCAGCATGGCATCACCGGATGCGTTACCGGCATCCTTTACGATTTCACAAATCAGAGCCTGCTTTGCAGGGGATAGTTTTTGATATTCAGGTAATGCTTTTAAGGTTTCGGGACTCATAAAAACTCCTTTATACATATGGTCTGATTACAGCCTATGAAAAAAGGCTAATCCGTATGCATGAGTTGTTCATAAATCTTTTGCTGCTCCGGTGTGAGGAACGAATAGAGGGTATTGTATAAAGGATCATCCGGTGCGGAAGTATCTGTCGGAGCAGTCGGGACAGAAGGTTCCGTAGAGGATTCGGAGGCGGTGTTTTCTTCTACCGCTTCATCTGATGTTTGTGTCTGAACGGTAGAGATATTTGTTGTTATATCATCATCCGAAGGCTGTTTGGGGGTGGAGGCGGAATCTGTAGCGGATGAAACGGGAGTGTCGTTACAAGGGGCAGAGTTCCCGGAAAATCCGGAAAACAGAGAGGACATCAGGTCCGGGGACAGCCCGCCTAACATGGAGAATAAGTCGGACGAAGAACCTGCGGTGCCGTTGCTGTTTCCAAAGCTACCGAGCCCACCAAGTCCGGAGAACAGTCCTGCCATGCTGCCGAAGGCGGAGGAAGGGTCACTGCCGGAGCCTCCCATACCGGAGAAAAGACCCGGTAGAATATCTTTGTAGGTTTGGTAGAACTGAAAGCCTTGAAGAAGTGTGGCAATGGTGGACAGCAGCGGCATACGGAACAATCTGCCGTAAAAGGAGAGGGAACGAAGCATACTGTCCTTGTCCGTAATGAGGGCTTCGATTCCGGACAGTCCCGTAAGCGGTGGTATGGAGGGGATGCTTTTTAGTTTTGTCAATTCTGTCATGTGGTAGGCAAAGGAGGCCAGAGGACGATAGGTTTCCTGCAGGCAGGGGAGGACGGCAAATAAAAGTGCGCTCAGTTCCGTGGAAGGAGGCAGCATCGGCGGAAAAGAGGAATCCTGGTTCATAACGTCTCCTTTCGAAACAGCGGAGTTTCCGAGGATAAGCGGAAACGTGTTTGCAACAGTATATGCGGTTAAACAGAAAAAGAGACGCAGGATGAAAAAGGACAGGTTCGTTTTCTTATACGGGAAAATACTTTTATGTAGATATTGCAGGAAAAATATGCTATACTTTTCTCTGGGGAAAAGCGGTATTAAAAAAGGCATGGAAATGCCCTGCTGTATGGTATCCCGGAAAGAGAAGGAGAGGTAGAAAAGATGAGTTTAAAGAAGGCGTATGAGAATTATTTCAAGATGGGAACCTCGGTATCCCGGTTTGATATGAAGTCCGATAAGGCTATGGAAGAGCTTGTAAAGCACTATAGCAGCATGACGGCGGAAAATGATATGAAGCCGATGTTTATGATGGACAAGGAAGCTACGTTGGCCGACCCGGAGAAGTATCACCTGCAG
>JAFTPY010000050.1 GCA_017463035.1 Lachnospiraceae bacterium | reverse complement strand
TTTGTATTTTGTAGGAGGATATAGAATGAAGAAGGTATTATCCATTATTTCCATTGTTGCAGGAGGATTGCTATTATTAAGCGTGATAGCGCCTATGATTATTGGGGCGATACTGTCATCACAACCGTCCGGTTCCGTAGGCATTATCGGAGGCGCGGACGGACCGACCGCGGTTTTTGTTGTGGGAACTTTGGGAACGGGAAGTGTGATTATTGAAAGTGTGCTAGGAGTCCTTTTGGTTGCCTCCGGCATATGGGGACTACATAAGTGCAAAAACAAGCAGGTAAATAATAAAAACGATGAAAAATAATTTTTCTTTTCCCCCGCACATTGCGGGGGAGTTTTTCGTTAATCCCTATGAAAGGAAAAACGTCGACGAATTTCCGATTGCAAAAGAAAGGAGGGGCTCCATGGATTACGAAGCGCAATACGATAAAATCTACCGCTATTGCTATTTTAAATTACAGAACCAGACGGTAGCGGAGGATGTGACCCAGGAGACCTTTCTGCGCTTTTTGGAAAGCAGTACCTATAAAGAACGGGGCAAGGAACTGAACTATCTGTACACCATCGCAAGAAATCTGTGCATTGACGAATCCCGCAAGCGGGTGTTAGAAGAGCTATCGAAAGAACTTCCGGAGGAAGTATCGGAGGATGGCCCGGAGGCGCGTGTGATTGAAAGCGTGGTTATGAAACAGACCATGGAACGGCTTACGACCGAGGAACGGGAATTGGTGCTGCTTCGGTATGTCAACGAAGTGCCGGTAAAGGTGATTTGTGAGCTGCGGGGCTGTTCCAGGTTTTCCCTTAACCGGCAGATAAAGCAGGTGTTAAAAAAACTACGGGAAATTTTACAGGAGAAAGGAGCGGGCCTATGAGTATCAAAAAACAGGAAAAAGAGATGCTAAAGCAAATGTTTGCGGCACCGGAACCGAAGCGGAAAAGAGCCTTTTTGAGGACGCTTCCGCGACAGAATGTGGGTCTTTGGAACTTATTGTTGTCCCAGGCGGCTTATATCCGGAAGTGGGTATGGGCGATTTCCTTTCTGCTGTTCGGCTCTGTAGTTGTACTTGCACAGTATATGAAGCTGGAGAGTATCTGGGTGCTGGCGGCGGTAATGCCGTTCGGGGCGCTTATGATAATTCTTGAATTTGCCAGATCTGCCGCATACGGAATGACGGAGCTGGAAATGACCTCCCGCCTTTCCCTACGTACGGTTTTACTTGCCAGAATGAGTATGCTGGGAGCGGCACAGTTGCGTGGACTCATTCCGGTAGCTGTCGTGTTAGGGGTACAGCTTTTAAAAAGCGGCGTGTATATTCTGGTTCCGTATCTTTTGACCGCGGTTTTTGGACTTATGGCGGTGCGCCGTCTGCCGGGAAGGGAGAGCTTGTTCGTTTGCGGCAGTATCAGTGTCGGTGTGTGTGCGCTGTGTCCTCTGTCCCGACTGTATATACCTGCGTTGTACGGAGCAGAGAGCTTTGTTTGGTGGGGGCTTGCAACCGTACTTTTAGCGGTAGTACTGATGAAAGAATACGGAAAGACAATGAATCATTTGGAGGAATTCACATGGAACTAATCATAGACAGAGTAACGAAACGATATCAGAATAAGATTGCGGTGGACCGAATTTCCCTGAAACTTCACAAGGGCGTGTACGGCCTGTTGGGGGCTAACGGCGCGGGGAAAACGACACTTATGCGGATGCTTTGCGGGATTTTAAAACCCACGGAAGGAACCGTTGCGTTAGACGGGATGGATGTAAGCGAGGAAAACTACCGGGCAGTACTTGGGTATCTTCCCCAGGACTTTGGGTATTATCCGGAGTTTAGCGGACTTGATTTTTTGATGTATATGGCGGCGTTAAAGGGGCTTTCCAAGGAGCAGGCAAAGCGGAAAGCGGCGGAACTGATAAAGCTGGTGGCATTGGAAGATGTGGCAAAAAAGAAGATTAAAACCTATTCCGGCGGTATGAAGCAACGCATCGGTATCGCCCAGGCACTGTTAAACGACCCTGAGGTGCTGGTACTGGATGAGCCGACGGCAGGTCTTGACCCGAAGGAACGGGTACGGTTCCGCAATCTGATTGCGGAGCTGGGAAAGGATTGTATTGTATTGTTGTCTACCCACATCGTGTCGGATATTGAACATATTGCGGATGAAGTGCTTATGATGAAGGACGGACAGTTGATTTATCAGGGAGTATGGGATGAAAGTAACGGTGATTTGGAAAAGTTTTATTTATCACAATTTGAGGAGGAAGGGGAGTAACTATGAAGAATTTTCGAACCTTAGTCCGTTTTGAGTTAAAGAAAATACTAAGAAGGAAAATGACCTGGATTGCGTTTGGTCTGGTATTTCTGACTATGGTGGCATATGCTGTTATCGAGGTGACGGTAACGCGTAATATAAAAGGGGTACAAGCAACCCAATACGAGGCAGAGCAGTTGGATAAGGAAAATCAGAAACCGATCATCGGAAGAACTGTGGATGATGCGTTGGTGGAAGAGGCGTTAACGGCATTGACAACAGGTGAAAGTGCATTTAAGCCTTACACGGATGTATATAATGTTATAGTAAGAGAGGTATGCGGTACAGCTGTCTCAAATGCAGGAACCTTGGAAAAGATGAAAGAGGTATTGGGGATTTCCGAGGCTGAGGAACTGGTTTATGCTGCCAGAAAAATACGAATTGAATCCGGGATGACGGAACAATATCTGACGGAGAAGGAAAAGGACTATTGGCGGGAAGTTCTTGAAAATGAGGACACCGTTCCGTGGACCTATGAGTATTATGTGGGACCTTATTCTGCGTTGACATTGGCTTATACCGCGGTTGTTCTGATTGCGGTTATGCTGGCGGTTTGTCTGGCCAATTTGTTTGCGGACGAACATCAGAAGAAAACGGATCAATTGGTATTGTGCAGCCGCAACGGAAGAAAGATACTGTACTGGGCAAAGCTTACTGCCGGAATGGTGTTTACCATGGTAAGTGCAGGAATTATTTTACTGATATCGGCGGTTCCGCAGCTTGTGATTTTCGGAACAGAGGGACTCCATGCGCCGATTCAGTTGGGGATGCCGTCCGCTATGGTACAGATGACCTTCGGTGAGGCGATATTGTATAGCTATATATTGACAATCCTTGCGGCGCTCATGTATTCTTCCATCATTCTTTGTTGTTCGGAGCTGTTCCGCAACAGTACGGTGGCGGTAGTGGCAATTATCGGTGTATTGGTGCTTTTACCGATGCTGGTAATGGTTCCGTACGAGTACCGGGTGTTGGGACAAATCTTCGATTTGAATCCAATCAATACAGTGGCCATATGGGGATTTTTAGATTATCGTCTGGTGCCGGTTCCGGGCGGATTTTTGACCATGCAACAGGTGGCACCGATGGTGTATGTGTTATTGAGTGCGGTGTTTGTGTTTATCGGCAGACGGGCATATTTGAAGTATCAGGTAGGGGGAAGGTAGAGGAAAATTATAGAAAAGTTGCAGCCGCTTATAAGAGATTATAGGCGGTTGCTTTTTTGATAGGGGGACTGAGGGGCGTGCAAACATTGACTTTGAAATAGGGCAGTGGTAGAATGAACAGAAGGAGTAAAAGGTACGAAAGGGGAATTGCTATGCAGATTAACAATGAAATCATTGCCATAGAATTAGGTAAGTTAATTGATAGGTTCTTTCAATTACCGGAAGTGACTGCGGTAAAGGTTCGTGATGTGGTCATGGAAAAGGGAGAAGACAGAAGTGCAAAACTGCAGGATGCCATGGAGAAAAGCTATCATGATTGTTGCAGTGACGTGGACTTAGCAGTTTTAGTGACGCTTTCGACAACGGGCACTGTGACGGAGTCGGAATATATGAAACGGATTGATAGATTTGGAATCAGTGAAGAAAATTGTCTGGGATTTTGCTTTGTGGCAGGGAACAACATGTGCCGCATTATCATGAAAAACGGAATGCGGTATGATTTTGGTTTTGAATTTAACTATGACGAGAGTCCAGAAAAGTTTTCTTTGGAGCGAAGGGAAGAGGAATACAGTAATCCGAATTGGTCCAGAGACAATGTAAACCGGTTTTGGTTCACACAGATTCAGGCTTTAGGCAAGCTTTATCGCAAGGATTTTCTGATTGGTAGCCATCTTGCTAATATGAATCTTAATGAGACATTGGTGCAACAGATGGTGCTTCGGGATATGAAGTACGGAACCAACCATCACCGTTATGGTTACGAAGAGGAACTGACTTATGTAAAATATCAGCGAAAGTGTCCGGTGAAATCTGGAAACGATACATTTGACCTTATTGCAGATAAGTTGTATTCCGCAGCATTGGCGTATGATGAATTGACGAAGGCTTTCTATCCGGAGTATGAGAGCCGGAGTGATAATTTCTTTGAAATTTGGAAGTGTTACGAGGAGAACCGAAAATAGTAAGAATGACGAATGGGAGGGAGTTATATGAAGAAGGTTATTGTAAACATATTGTTAGTACTGGGTGTGATTGTGCCTGTTGTCATGTTGTTCTGGCCTTTTGTTTCCTGGGGAGGTGCAATGTCTTTGATTCTAAGAATTATTCCGTCGCTTTCCGCACAACTGTTGTTTTGCAGAGTCGCAAAGCATAAAGCGATAGAAGCAATTCCGTTTCTGTTAACAGGGGCGTTCGCGCTATGGGCAACGGATATTTATATGACCTCGCCGAGTTGGAGTAATGCAAGCTTTTGGAAGGACTATGTGGCAGATTGTCTTTCGCCGTTTCTTTGCTGCTTGGCGGTGTATTTGATGTCGGTTTTTCTTAAGGAAAGGAAGGAAAAGCATGGTTGTATTGAAAGAAATAACGAGAGAGAATCTTGACGAGGTATTGGCATTAAGTGTTGCGGAACATCAGGAATCATATGTATCAACGACCGCCGCTTCCTTGGCGCAAGCTTATGTGTATCGGGATACTGCGTTTCCGTTTGCAGTTTATGTGGATGATAAGCCGGTAGGCTTTATTATGTTGGGATATTATGAGTCCAGAAAGCAGTATACCTTGTGGAAGTTTTTGATAGATAAAGAGCAGCAGGGCAAAGGTTATGGGAAAGAGGCCTTGAAACAAGGGATTACATATTTAACAGAGCAATTTGGAGCGAAGGAGATTTATACCGGAGTATCTTTGGAAAATGAGACGGCAAAGGGGCTTTATAAGTCCGTGGGATTTGTGGAAACGGGGCTGGTTGAAGACGGTATGGAAGAGTTGAGATTGGAATGTTAATGCAATAGGAGAGATTATTACAATGGAAAACGGAACGACCAACTGGGGACAAAGTGTAGCGGGAGTTGTGATTAAGGATAACAAGGTGCTGCTTGCCCGCCATACCTACGGCGGCGGTGCGGGCCTTCTCATTGTACCGGGTGGTTATGTGAATGCGGACGAAACGCCACAGGACGCACTGGTACGGGAGTATATGGAAGAAACGAAGGTGGCGGTAAAGCCGTTAGATATCATTGGAATCCGGTTTAATATGCACGATTGGTACATTGCATTTCGTGCGGAGTATATTTCCGGGGAGGCGACCTCCGACCATGAGGAAAACAGTGAGGTACTTTGGGTGGACGTGGAAGAGGCTTTGACAAGGGAGGATGTACCGGAACTTACGAAGAAGCTCATTGAAAGTGCGGTGAAAAAAGACACCGGACTTCATAAGGAAGAGTATAACGGCAGTACGAAGCACGGCGCGTATTTGTTGTATTGTTTGTAAAAAAAGGCAGGTAACCGAAGTTACCTGCCGAACTGTCGTGAATGAAAATAGGTGGGGTGACATTCCCACATCTCCAACTGGGGCGACGGCTGCCCGTTCCGTCCTCTGCTTTTCATTCATAATAGTTTATTACTTTACAATTTAATTATACATGATTATTTTTGGTTGTCAAGACTTTTTGAGTGTTCCTTTTGCAATAAAGTTGTGAACGCGCCTATTGTTTAACACATACATACTTCGAGCAAAGTATTTGTCGCCGGAGGATACTCGCACAGCTACTTTAACATATTCATTGTCCTGTATATATTCTTTTACATATTCGATTGAGTCATCATTGGGATTTAGACCGATGTAATCAGGATTAGATAAGATATTTTCAAGTTCATCTTTATACTTTTCGTAATCGACGGGATGAGAGTTCTTCATGTGTTGAATATTGGTATCACCTAAATAAATATTCCTATCAGTGGCACAAGTGATACCAAGAGTACTTTCTACCGTCGGAGAGATTATTCCAACAATTTTTGTCATTTGTTACCTCACATTTCCTAAAATACTTAATTTATAATATCACGGATTGCGGTTTAAGTCAAGTAAGCAAAGATAATATTTGACGTGAAGATTGGGACGGTGATAGAATGTACGGGAGGAAGCAGAGGTGATATCTATGGTGACTAGATTAAAATACGGTAATACCAATACATTTTTCATCCGTGGAACAGCCGGAAATTTGCTTGTAGATACCGACTATGCCGGAACATTGCCGTTATTTTACAAGGAAATCAAGCGGCAAAATATCAGTCTGAAGGACATCGCTTATGTATTGGCAACTCACTATCATCCGGATCATATGGGTTTGGTGAGTGAACTGATGAAGCAGGGGGTGAAGCTTCTGCTTGTGGATGTGCAGAGGGAGTATGTAGGGTTCTCGGATGAGATATTTGCAAGGGAGCCGCGACTTGGGTATGAGCCGATTTGTGTAGAAGGGGCGACAGTGATTTCCTGTGAGGAAAGCCGGGCGTTTCTTAGGAGACTTGGAATTGAAGGAGAGATTATCTCTACGCCCAGTCATAGTAAGGACAGTGTTTCTCTTATTTTGGATGATGGGACTTGC
>JAFTPY010000049.1 GCA_017463035.1 Lachnospiraceae bacterium | reverse complement strand
TCAGATAAATCTGACGCATAATCTGTTCTAATTTTTCCTGCATAACTCCGCTCCTCCTTTATCCTTCCGCACATTCTATCTCAAATAAAAACCGTATCCTTCGGTCTGCATATCCGAACCGGCCGGACTGTAGAACTCCACACGCATCCGGTGTTCCGTTCCCCCGTTCTGACAAGCATAAACCCTTCCGTTTACCTGTGTTTTTCCTTCTACGTAAGCATAGCTGTAATCCTCCGGCCCTTCCTGCCCTATCAGACATTCCGGGCGGTTTTGCCGCAGTTCCTCCACAAACGGCTGCACCCCCGCATTCTCTTCGCCGATAATGCGCAACAGCACCGACGCATCGGAAACTGCCCGATAACCGAATTCACAGCTTCCCTCTCCGATGACCGGCTCCGCATCATCAAATTTCCCGGAAAAGAAAATCTCACGACACCCAAAGAAGTCTTCCGTCCGTTGCCAACCGTTCCGTAACAACGTATCATACTCGGGAATTGCCGTAGGTAAAGGAATCGGCGTCACCGTCGGCTCCGGCGATACATCCGGCGTAAGGGTAGGAAATTCCGTATGATCTCCCGTCTGAGGTCCGGGTGTTCCCGTATTCCCCGGCGTAATGACCGGTGTAGAATCCGGCTCCTCCGTAGGTGTTACAAATACCGGGACTGTCACTCCGGGAGTCTCCGTAGAACCGGTAACGGGAGCCACCGTCGGCTTAACTGCCGATTCCGTCACAACAGGCTCCGGTGTCCCTGTCGGTTGCTCCTGTTCCGGCGTCGGCCTCACTCCTTCGGTAGTCTGCGGTACCGGTGTATTCGTACTCCCGGGTCCCACCACCGGTACCACGCAACCGGAAAGACCTAACCATATGCCAAGAAAGAGACCGGCACATACCGCTCTCTTTTTTCCTATGGTTTTAAAGCGTTTTCCGCCCATTCCGGTCTCTCCCTTCCTCACTTTTCTTTATTGTATCGTATTCCGGAGTTCATGACAAGAGAAAATATTTCCAGTAACCTTAGCTCTCTTTTTCTCCTCCGGTAATCAAATCAAGATAAGAGCTTCCGGCAATTTCACCGGACGCCCCGAGCCAGTGAAGTACCGTAGCCCCCGTATCCGCGAAACTCTCTCTCGTTCCGATGCACGCCCCCTTCTTAACAGACGGTCCGGTAATTATCGCCGGAACATACTCTCTGGAATGGTCCGTAGACGGTGTCGACGGGTCGCAGCCGTGGTCCGCCGTAATAATCAACAAGTCTCCCTCCCGCAGTTTTTCAAGCAACCGCGGAAGCTGTGCATCAAAATAGGTAAGTGCCTTTCCGTAACCTTCCACATCATTTCTATGACCGTATTTGGAATCAAAATCCACCAAATTCACAAAACATAAGCCGTGAAACTCCTTGTCTCCGTAAGCAATCATCTGCTCGATGCCCTCTTCGTTTCCGGAGCTTCTGACAAACTCTGTAATGCCGCTGCCGGCAAAAATATCGTTAATCTTACCTACACCGATGACGTCATATCCATTCTCCGCAAGCACATTCAGCATCGTTGTTTTCGGCGGCACAAGGGAATAGTCATGTCGCCTCGACGTCCGCACAAACGGCCACTCTCCTTCAAAAGGTCTTGCGATGACACGGCCCACGCCATACTCTCCCTGACAAAGCTCTCTTGCAATCTCACAGTACCGATATAACTCCTCCACCGGCACCACTGCCTCATGGGCCGCTATCTGAAATACACTGTCCGCAGAAGTATACACAATCAGAGCTCCCGTTTCCATATGCTCTTTTCCGTAATCCCGAATCACATCCGTTCCGGAGTACGGTTTGTTGCAAAGCACACTTCTTCCGGTCCGTTCCGAAAACGCATTCAAAAGTTCCTGCGGAAATCCATCCGGAAAAGTAGGAAGCGGGCTGTCGGAAATAATGCCTGCAATTTCCCAATGGCCGATGGTCGTATCCTTTCCCTTGGATGCTTCCTTCAACCGTCCGAATGCTCCGGAAGGTGCTACACAGTCCTTCTTCAGACACTTTACTCCTTCAATATCAAACAATCCCAGCGCCTCCATATTCGGCATAGCAAACCCGTTGCTGTTCGACGCTGCCAAAAGCGTATTACTGCCGGCATCCCCGTACAACTCCGCATCCGGCAACGCTCCGATGCCTACACTGTCCAATACAACCAAAAATACCCGTCGTCCCATAACAATCTCCGTCCTTTCTTTTTTCACAGCCTCCGTCTCCGGCGCAATCGAACCGCAATTATTAACTTTTTCGAAAATCAGTTCCGTCATCTTGTTTCACTCGCCGAAATATGTTAGAATACATAACGATATGTTTCCGATATTTCATTGACAGCAAAGCCGAAAAGGAGTCCTTTTATGAAAGCCTTTATAAAAAAATATCGCCACGCTTGGCTGATTTTAACATACTTACCGATTTATCTTCTGTGGTTTTTCCTGTTGGAACAGCACGTTACCGAACGTTATCACATTATCGAATCCCCGTTGGATGCTTCTATTCCGTTTCAAGAAATCTTTATTGTTCCGTACTTATTATGGTTCCCGTTTATCGCGGTATCCGTACTTTACTTTATCTTCCGGGACAAAACCGAGTACTACCGTCTTTGCGGCGTACTGATTACCGGCATGACGGTATTCCTGCTGGTATCCACGTTTTACCCGAACGGTGTGGCTCTGCGTCCCGTTCTCAGCGATTTGGGCCGGGATAATGTTTTCCTTGATCTGGTGGCAACTCTTCATCAGGCCGATACTTCCACCAATGTATGCCCAAGCATTCATGTGTACAACTCTCTGGCCGTGTGCGTTGCATTTTTTGCGTCGTCCCATTTGAAAGGAAAATACCTTTTAAAAGCCGGCATTCTGATTCTGACAATTTTAATTTGTATGTCCACCGTTTTTTTAAAGCAGCATTCCGTCATTGATGTCTTCTGGGCATTTGTACTGGCAGCGGTTGCCGCCCCGGTGTTTTATGCGCGACGTCTTTTTCATAAAAAGGAACATCGCGCACAAACGGTTTCCGAATAATCTTTAATTAAACTTGAATATCTTACGGGCGATTTCATAGCCCGCCTTAAAGAAGCTTTGCCCTGCCTTACTGTCGGCCTTGGAGGACTTTCCGAGAATGGTCATACTGATTTTGCGGTAAAGCTTCTTATCGTATGCCTTTAAGTACTCCCAAAGTTCCTGCTTCTTTGCAAGATTTTCCTCCGTTCCGCTCTTTAGCAAATAGATGGAGGATATGGTCATCATAATGCACAAATACTTAATCATGTAATTGCGCAGCTTCTTGTCCTTTACCTTCCAGATATCATGTGCTTCAATCATAAGCTTGGTCACTCTGACCTGCTGATCGATACGCTTCATCATATTGGCTTCCGTTACGGACTGGTCATCTCTGCCGATAAAATAACGGTATAAATTCAAATCCATGTAATACATCGTCTTTACCGACGGCAACGGCTGATATACAAAGATATTATCCACATAAAAGGTATGCTTCGGAAGACTGAGACCGCATTCTCTGAGCAATGCGGTACGATAAATCACCGAATGCATGAGAATATACTGCCCCTGACGGAAATGTCCCGTATCCGCCCAGGTAAAAAGTGTATTCTGCGGTAACGCGCTGCGATACTGAATCACCTTTTTCTTCTCTTCGCCCACCTTTTCATACACATAATTCGCCACCAGCATATCCGGTGCCGTTCCCTGCTTTAAAAGCTCTCTGAGCTTCTGTAAAATCTCAGCCAACGCACTTTCTTTTACCCAGTCATCGCTGTCCACCACTTTAATATATAAGCCCTCCGCGTGAGCAAGACCTGTCATTACCGCATCTCCGTGACCGCCGTTTTCCTTGTGTACAGCCCGTACAATTCCGGGATACTCCGCTTCATATCGCTTTGCGATAGCAAGGGTGTTGTCGGAGGATCCGTCGTCCACCACAATAATTTCCATATCCTCACCGCCGGAAAGCAGTGTATGAATCGCCTTCTCCATATAAGCTTCCGAATTGTAACACGGTATTACCGCTGAAATCACTTTCATAACAACCTCTTTCTGCGCAATCCTACGCCCCATATTTTAATATAAATAACTGATATAAATCTTTCCGCCCGCCGCAAACAGTTCTTCTGCCTTTTCCTTGTCCGTTGTCACATTACGTCCCTTCACCGGATCATAGTAGGTAACGGTACCGGATGTATAAGCGGTCAGCACCACTGCCGTTCCGTTCTCCGTCATGGCAAGTACCGGCTGTCCCTTCCAGATAAAGTAAAGAATCTCGTCCAGAGTAGCTCCGGTCAGTACCACCACATCCGCATTGGTATATTTTCCCATCACCTGCTGTAACGGCAGCTGTGCCTCTGCCTCGGAAATATCTGTCGTCACTCCCTTTACGGAAAGCATCATCCGCAACGCTGCCTGTAAGCTGTTCGTTCCGTCCGTCGCCTTCACTCCTGTCACATTCACCGATGCCGTATTTGACTTCACGCCACGCTCCCAGACAATCTTTCCTTCCTCGTTGATCACCGTTCCGGCATTGGCGTCCGCGGTTAAAATTGCCTCACCCGCAGCCTCATAAATACCGTCTATCATACCGTAATAGTAGGTATAATAAGCCTCTTCCTCTCTCTCCATTTCTCCGACGCGAAGCGTGGTGTCCTCCTGTATCACCGTATAAAGCACTTCCGTTTCCTTCGGAAGCTCCTCCATCACAAAGTCGTACGGGAAGGAAATGTAATATTCGGTAAGCATACGCTCCGTCACACGTTCCGTCACGGTAATCTTATCGTTTTCGGATTTGTCTTTGTTCAAAATATAATCATTGTCCGCCGGCTCATAACCGCCTTTGTCATCCTTTACCAGACGCTCTAACCGGATTACGTTTCCCTCGGTTTGCGCCGACTCAATATAATATCCATCTTTTTCATAAACCTTTTGTGTCTGCCCCAGAGAGTTTTCGATTTCCATCCGGTACATAGCATAGGTTATGCGTCCGTCCTCATTCACATACAGATCCGATACTCTGCCGTAACCGTAAAGCAGATTCTCTTCGGAGCATCCCAATAATCTGATATACTCCCCGTCCTCCGGTACCACCGTAACACTTTTCCCGGTTTCCGGATACAAAAGAGTAACCTTATCCGTCTGTCCGTGTTCCTGATACGCCATAAAACGCTTATTAACGGAATAAACATAGTCACCCTTTCGCACATCCGATGCCAATACAGTTAATTCCTCCGTAACAAGATTATAGGCATACACGCCTTTGTTTACCATAAAATAAAACACATCGTATTCGTTAAAATAGGCAAAACTCCCCAGCTCCTCCTTTAAAATCTGATAGGTTGTATTCACCGGAACATAAATCAATTCCTCCAGGCGCTGCTCATCCTCAAAATAACGATACACAAACAAACCGACTCTACCCTCGTAGACACCGTGATTCATATAACCACTCACAAGAAACGTAATATTTCCGTCCTCTTCCATCTTCAACACCCGGATGTCATACATCTGTTTCTGGGTGCACATCCTGTCCATAGACCCATGTGATGCCGAAAATACTGTTGCCAGCGTATTCTCCGCCATATTATAGCAATACAAAGAACCGTTCCGCGCAAAAGCGGTTACGGTGGAGTCGGAATTCGAATACAGCTCCACCTCTCCCGCCGCCGTCACGCCGATTTTCAAATCACTCTGGGACAGACTGGCATGTGCCGCATCAAACACAGACTCTGTATGGCGCTCGTAATTTAAAAGATGCACTACATCTCCCAAATAACGAATACGGTAAAACTCCTCCACCAGGTAATTCTCCGGTCCGTATCCCGCATCGATTGCCACACCGTAGCGAACCGTGGCGGTCATAATCTCTTCGTAAAACTCCGTTACGGAAATAACCGGCTCCGTAAGCAGCTCAGGTATCAGGCTCCCCCAACACACATCTTTATAGCTGTCGTAAATATCCACATAATGAAAACTGTCGGCAGCCGCTCCCGGCTTTGTTTCCAAATACGGAATAATTGCCTCGTTTTCCGATGCAACACTACTTCTGGTGTCAGCACTGAAGTTCCGGATAAATGCAAGCTTTTCCGAAAGATTCGGTGTCTGATACTGCTTTATCCGGAAGTAATAGTACATACGCTTTCCGGCATTGCTGATTAATGTAGTTTTCACCGCATATTCCGTACCCTCTTTTAAATCCGCCTTCAGCTTCATCCGAACAAGTTTATATCCGTCCTGCTTTTCAAAGGCATTGATAGTGCCGGAATCCACCTCCGCTTCGCTGGAAACATCCAATACCTCATATTTCAACCGACGGACGTCCGTCTCGTATTCTTTGATTTTCAGTTCAAAAATCCCGTCCGGTCCGATGGGAATTAAGTCCTCTCTGTTTAAAATCGTACTGAGATTTGAACTGTAACCGGAGATACAATTAATCTCCTCCCCGCAGGTCAAAACCGAAACCGTAGGAAACGCCGCCGTGCTTCCCTGTACGGTTTCCTTATCCTCGTTAAATACGGTTTCTCCCACACGGCTGCCGAAAAACAATACCGCGCCGAGAAAAACCAGTACCAAATATAATATCCGATAAACTCTTTTCATCCTATTCTTTCTCCGTCAACAGCCGGTAAAGTGTCGGCTCGGTGCCGCAATAGGAAAGTATTTCCTTCACACCGCGCTCCACACATTCTCCCATCCGCTCTCTTGCAATTTTCTCCTTCTTTACCGCACGCAACAAAATATTTTTCGGTGTATGCTCCATATCGATAAACTCCAGAAGCTGGGTTTTGTATCCGCAGGCTTCCATCACATTGGCACGGAACGCATCCGTCATTAACGCCGACATACGCTCTTTGATAATTCCGTATTTCAGAAACGGTTGTAACGGCTCGCATTCCGTCTGCCGGTTCCATTCATGCTGACAGCACGGAACGGAAAGTACCACCGATGCCCCCCAGCAAAGAGCTTTATATAACGCATAATCCGTGGCCGTATCGCAGGCGTGCAGCGAGATCACCAGATGGGGCTTGTCCTCGGTCTCATAAGCGCCCACGTCGCCGCAGAGAAATTCCAGGCCGCCAAAGCCCAGGTCCTCGGCCACCTCGTTGCAATAGGCGATGACGTCGGCCTTGAGATCCACACCCGTCATCGAGACCTCATATTGCAAAATGTTGGCGAAATAATGATACACGGCAAAGGAAAGATAGCTTTTGCCGCAGCAAAGATCCAAAATGCGGATACGTTTTTCGGGCAGTACGGGCAACACGTCTGCGATCAGCTCCAGAAAACGGTTGATCTGACGGAATTTCGCCTGCTTTTTGTCATAGATGCGGCCGTTTT
>JAFTPY010000048.1 GCA_017463035.1 Lachnospiraceae bacterium | reverse complement strand
TATTTCCTATGCAAAGGAGAAGGGAACCTCCTGTATTATGCGTTACTACGAGGAGTCGGAGGCGAAGCTGAAAAAGTGCGGCGTTGTGACGATAGATGCGGATGATTCTGTTTTGGATATGACAGAGAAGCCGGAGCAGCCGGCCTCCCATTGGTGCTGCCCGCCGTTTTATTATTATACGAAAGAGGATGCGAAGCTGGTGGAGCAGGGCATTGCCGCAGGTTGCGGTACGGATGCACCGGGAAGCTATGTGGCGTGGCTGTGTAAGCAGACAAAGGTTCATGCCATGGAGATGCCGGGCAGCCGTTATGACATCGGTAATTTAGAGAGCTATGAAAAAGTACAAAAGGAGTATAAAGGGATATGTTAGGAAATTTGGATTTGAAGAATAAGACCGTGTTTGTCACCGGTGCGGCGGGCTTTATCGGCTCCAATCTGGTGAAGTGTTTGCTTTCTCGCAAGGAAGGGATTCGCATTATCGGTATCGACAATATGAACGATTATTATGATGTTTCCTTGAAGGAGTATCGCCTTGCCGAGCTTGAAAAGCTGGCAAAGGAGCTTTCCGCAGAGTTTGTTTTCGTGAAGGGAAGTATTGCGGATGCGGCGGCGATTAACGAGATTTTTACATCTTATCAGCCGGATATTGTGGTGAATCTGGCGGCGCAGGCAGGGGTTCGTTACAGCATTACGAATCCGTGGGCTTACATGGAAGCTAATATGATCGGCTTTTACAACATTCTGGAGGCTTGCCGACACAGCTACGACGGCGGGAAAAAGGGTGTGGAGCATCTGGTATACGCCAGTTCCTCCAGCGTGTACGGAACCAACAAGAAGATTCCGTATTCCACCGATGATAAGGTGGACAATCCGGTGTCCTTATACGCAGCTACGAAGAAGTCCAACGAGCTGATGGCCCATGCGTACTCTAAGCTTTATAACATCCCGTCTACGGGCCTTCGGTTCTTTACGGTATACGGTCCGGCGGGACGTCCGGATATGGCTTATTTCGGCTTTACCAATAAGCTGCTTGCGGGCGAGACCATACAGATTTTCAATTACGGCAATTGTAAGCGTGACTTTACCTATGTGGACGACATTGTGGAGGGCGTGGTGCGCGTGATGCAGAAGGCTCCGGAGCGTGTGAACGGTGAGGACGGGCTGCCGCTTCCGCCCTATGCGGTTTACAATATCGGTAATAACCAGCCGGAGAATTTGTTGGATTTTGTGCAGATTCTTTCCGAGGAATTGGTACGCGCGGGCGTGTTGCCGCAGGATTATGATTTTGAGGCTCACAAGGAACTGGTGCCGATGCAGCCGGGGGACGTGCCGATTACCTATGCGGACACTACGGCTCTGGAGCGGGATTTCGGTTTTAAACCGGCCACTTCTTTGCGGGAGGGCTTAAGAATGTTTGCAGAGTGGTATAAGGAATTTTATTTGAAGTAGAAGTTGATGATAACAAGGGGGATTTCATTATGAAAAATTACAAAATCGCAGTAGCCGGTACCGGTTACGTAGGTCTTTCCATAGCTACACTGCTGGCGCAGCACAATGAGGTGGTGGCGGTGGATATTGTGCCGGAAAAGGTAGAGTTGATTAATAACAAAAAGTCGCCGATTCAGGATGATTATATCGAGCAGTATTTGGCGGAAAAGGAGCTGAATCTGACCGCAACGCTGGATGCAAAGGCGGCCTACGAAGGTGCGGACTTTGTCGTCATTGCGGCTCCGACCAACTATGATTCCCAGAAGAACTATTTTGATACTTCTGCGGTGGAGGCGGTAATCCGTCTTGTGATGGAGTACAATCCGGATGCAATTATGGTGATTAAGTCTACCATTCCGGTTGGCTTTACGGAGAGCATCCGTGAGAAGACCGGCAGCAAGAATATTTTGTTCAGCCCGGAGTTTTTGCGTGAGTCCAAGGCTTTGTACGACAACCTGTACCCGAGCCGTATTATTGTAGGTACGGATATGAAGGATGCCCGGCTGGCAGAGGCGGCAAAGGTCTTTGCGGAGCTTTTACAGCAGGGTGCCATCAAGGAAGATATCGATACGTTATTCATGGGCTTTACGGAAGCGGAAGCGGTAAAGCTGTTTGCCAATACTTACCTGGCGCTCCGTGTGTCTTATTTCAATGAGCTGGATACTTATGCGGAGATGAAGGGACTGGATACCCAGCAGATTATTAACGGTGTGTGTCTGGATCCGCGTATTGGCGCTCACTATAACAACCCGTCCTTCGGTTACGGCGGTTATTGCCTTCCGAAGGATACGAAGCAGCTTCTGGCAAACTATGCCGAGGTACCGCAGAATATGATGTCTGCGATTGTAGAGTCCAACCGTACCCGTAAGGATTTCATTGCGGACCGTGTGCTGGAACGCGCCGGATATTATTCCGCAAACAGTGCCTGGGATATGACGAAGGAGAAGGAGGTTGTAGTCGGTGTTTATCGTCTCACTATGAAGGCCAACTCCGACAATTTTCGCCAGTCCTCCATTCAGGGCGTTATGAAGCGTATTAAGGCAAAGGGTGCCACGGTAATCATTTACGAGCCGACCTTAGAAGACGGTACCACCTTTTTCGGAAGCCGCGTGGTAAACGATTTGGAGGCATTTAAGACCCAGAGTGATGCCATTATCGCAAACCGCTACGATGCGTGTCTGGATGATGTGGAAGAGAAGGTGTATACGAGAGATTTGTTCCGGAGGGATTAGACCGGATTGGAGTTTTGTGAGAGATAAGATTGAGGCATAAGAGAAGCGCTCGTACCGAAAGGGACGGGCGCTTGGTTTGTTTGTGTAGGAATTATTTGTTTTCTGACTTTCTATGTTGGGTGGGTGAAAGGCGCATAGGGAGAGACGTTTTGTGAAGAAAAAATTGGTACCCGGGAAGAACTAAAATGTCTAGACTTTTGGGATGAAGTATGATAAACTGATTATGGACAGGAAATAAATCATATATCGGTCAGAGATAGTATTTCTTTAGGTGTGAACAAAGGAGGACAGGACAATGAATCGTTTTACCACCATACTTTCGATTTCACTCTCAATAGCATGTTTTGTTTATATGTTTGAGATGAGTATTGGGAGCGCTTGCGCGATAGGAGCCGTAGCGTTGGTTGTATTTTGGCTGGGGTTTTGGATTGAGAAGAGGTCAAGATATATATGGAATACAAGATTTAATAAGATACTTTATTATCTTACAAAGAATGATAAAAAATATATAGTTCTTTCAAAACAATTTACATATACATATTTGGGAAATAATGAGTATGAGTCTAAAAAAGACATTACTGTTTATCCTACTAGCAATGATCTGGATCGAATTACCGAAAGGTTTGCGTGGTCGGCACCTTCGGGAAAGGCAATTATAGAGCCGTTAGTGAAAGAACACCAGATTACGTCATTGGGAAAGCAAGAATTGTGGACTTGCTTTTGTATCTATTTTGGAAGAACTTGTCAAAAGCGTGTGGCGTTTGATACGGGAGCAGTAATTCGAAATCTGATTGATGAAAACGGAGAGGCAGTTCCGTTTTTATCTGCCTCGCTTGACAGAAAGACAAAATCGCTGGTGTTAAGGGTATGTTTTGAAGCGGGAGAGCATCCGGAGAGAGCGGTATTTAAAGTTTTTCATAAGCATAGTATGACAAAGGAAATATATAGTGAAGAGTTGTTGTATGATATGGATATTAAAGGATTTTTTAAGGTCATAGATTTTCCGCGTCAGAGTTGGAGATATGTAATAACTTGGGAAGATTAATTGAGGATTGACATTTGTTAGATTTGGTGGTAGAATAATAGAACAAAGAGAAGGAGGAGTGGCTATGCAGGATTAATATAGTTTTATTGACGGATGAGGGTTGTGGAGAAGCATAATGAGAAGAAAAGAAATTATAAGTTGTGTATAGAAATAATTAAAAGTTTACTTTTTTTGCAAAGCAAGGCGATGATTCTGCCTTGCTTTGTTTATTTAAAAAGAGTATAATGACCCTAGGCGTATCTGCAATTTCGTAAACGGTTGCCGAAATTGCGTAAAACATAGTTCCCTTTAGTCGGGAATATACTATGATAGTATGATTGATTTTGTAAGATGTTGATAAAGAGGTCAGATTATGGATTTTGTTTCGTTAAGAGAACAGTATAAAGAGTTTGTTTATAAAGGCTTTTCCTATGAGGTTACGGATGGGATGTATCAGGTGACCTTTTCCTTCGAGATTCCGGGACTGTCGGAGTTTGAGACGGTGTGGAAGTTCCCGGATGCGGGGAAGACGCTGGATGCGGCAATTTTTAATCGTTTGTTGTTTGAGCTTGGTATGGCGGAGGCCATCAGCTACTGGAAGGTGACCTGCGCGCCGGTGCTCCGTGTGGCTTGCGGAAGCCTTACGGAGTGGCAGAATAAATGGTGGCGGAAGCTGTTTTACAACGGCCTCGGGGAGTTTATGTATGTGAACGGCATTGAGGTGTCGGAAGAGGAGCTTTTGACCATTGAGTGCGAGCCGGGAGATGATGCTTTTGGCGGGGCTACCGTTGCCGGAGGCAGCAAAATCGGGCTGGGCCGGGCGGAGTTTGATGCTTCTTTTACCGGCAAGCTTACGGATACTGCTTCTTATTCCGGTTGTCTTGTGCCGGTGGGCGGCGGCAAGGATTCCGTGGTGTCCATGGAAGTGCTCCGAAATGAGGATGTAACGATTTACCGTATCAATAAAGATGCGACGGTGGAGAACGTGCTGGCGGCAGCGGAGCGGAAGTATAAGACCTGTTTTGTAAACCGCAGACTGGATCCGCGGATTTTGGAGATGAATAAGCGGGGCTTTTTGAACGGGCATATTCCGTTTTCTGCGGTGGTGGCCTTTTCGACCTTTATTTCCGCCTATTTGAAGGGCATCCGTTACATTGCCCTGTCCAACGAGTCCAGTGCCAACGAGTCCACGGTGGTTGGTTCCTTTGTGAATCACCAGTATTCCAAAAGCTACGAGTTTGAGCGGGATTTTATGGAGTATATCGACAGTTTCTTGGACACGGAGATCCGGTATTTCAGTTTGTTGCGTCCGTTGTCGGAGCTGCAGATTGCGTATTTATTTTCTAAATATACGAAGTATCACAAGGCCTTTCGCAGCTGCAATGCGGGCAGCAAGCAGGGTATATGGTGTTGTAATGGCCCGAAGTGCCTGTTTGTGTATATTATTTTGTCTTCCTTCCTGACAGAAGAGGCGCTTGTTGAGATTTTCGGGGAAAATCTGCTCAATGCGGAGAAGTGTGAGAAGTATTTCAGAGAGCTGACAGGTCTTGACGAGAATAAGCCTTTTGAGTGCGTAGGAACCAGAAGCGAGGTTGTCATGTCCTTAAAGAAGTATCTGGAAAAGGGCGGAAAGGCGCTTTTGCCGGTGAAGTATGCTGATTGGCTTATGGCACAGTCGGGAGACGTGGATACGGCGCTCCTTGAGTGGAATGAGTTGCACAACGTGCCGGAGGAGTTACTGGCGGTGTTGAAGGAGGAACTGTAATGGATATTGAACAATATCTGAACGGAAAAAAGATTTTGATATGGGGCTACGGCAGGGAAGGAAAGTCTACGGAGAACTTTCTTGCAACCTATTGTACTCCGGCATGTGTAGAGGTATATGAAGGAGATAAAGCCGGCATTGATGAAGCAAAGTATGACTTGATTATCAAAAGCCCGGGAATCCCGATGTTAGAGTATAATCCAAAGTATACATCCCAAACGGAGTTGTTTCTGGGGCAGTTTAAGGACCGGGTCATCGGTGTCACCGGTACCAAAGGAAAGAGTACCACTGCCACGATGTTACATCATGTGCTTTCGGAGTGTTCCGGGAAGAAGACGCTTCTTCTCGGGAATATCGGCAAGCCGTGCCTGGATTATTACGGTGAGATGGAGGAGGACACCTTGGCGGTGTTTGAACTTTCCTGTCATCAGTTGTTTCATACAAAGGTGTCCCCTCATGTGGCGGTGCTTTTGAATATTTTCGAAGAGCATTTGGACTATTATAAGACCATGGAGAATTATGTGGCGGCGAAGCTCGCCATTGCAAAGTATCAGGAGCCTGAGGATTTCCTTTATTGCGGAGCCGGTGTGGATTTGACCGGCGTTACGGCACCGGGAAAACGGACGGTGATTGTACCGGTAGAGGGAAGAAAGTACGAGCTTCGGATTTTGGGAGAGCAGAACCAGTACAATGCGGAGTTTGTGTACCGGATTGCTACGGAGGTATACGGATGTGAGGGCGAGGCGGTAAAGAAGGCCCTCGGCGAAGTGGGCAATCTCCCGCATCGTCTGGAGTTTATCGGAGAGAAAAACGGCGTGCGGTATTATGACGATTCCATAGCCACCATTCCGGAGGCGGTGATTTGTGCAGTGGCGGCCATAAAGGATGTACAGACCGTGATTATCGGCGGAATGGACAGGGGTATCGATTACAGCGTGCTGGAGGCCTTTGTGGAGGAGAATCCGCAGTATATCTATATTTTTATGTACGATACGGGAAAAAGGATTTATGGGGCACTGACGGGCTCAGAGAGTGCATTTGGCGCTGCGGAAAGCCCGCGTGGTTTGACCGTAGCCGGTGTCGGGGACGGTGCAAACCGCTTCTTGGTGGAGACACTTGAAGAGGCCGTAGCACTGGCAAAGAAGGTGACGGTACCGGGCAAGGCCTGCGTCATGTCTCCGGCGGCACCGTCTTACGGTGTGTTTAAGAATTTTGAAGAACGTGGCGAGAAATTTAAAGAATGTGTGATGACGGAGTAAGCAAGGCTTGCTCCGTCATATGTCTTCAAGGAGTAAGCAAGGCTTGCTCCGTCATATGTCTTCAAGGAGTAAGCAAGGCTTGCTCCGTCATATGTCTTCAAGGAGTAAGCAAAACGCCTATGCCGCAGTGGAATGCGGCATAGGCGCTTTTTTATGCTGTCTTCGGTGAAGTGCCCGGAGTGGTGTTTGGCATAGTAGCAGGTGTTGTAGCCGGTGTAGGAATCGGTGTTCCGAAGCCGGAGCTATGTTGCGACTCGACAGCTCCCTCGGTGTTTGGAGTTCCCTCCTTCACGTGCTGCCGTCCCTCGTGATCCATCTCATAATTCTCTTTATGTATCAACTCCGAAATCGGTACCAGCTCATATCCTTTTTCCTTTAACCCAAGAATAATCGCTTCCAGTGCGGCAGGAGTATACTTTGCACCGTTGTGCATGAGAATGATGGATCCGTTGCCCAGGTGCTTGTGTTCCAACACTTTCTTTATAATGGCGTCGGTGCCGTAGTCTTTCCAGTCAAGACTGTCAATATCCCACTGCACACAATGATACCCCATGTCTTTACATACATCCACCAGGGTGTTGTTATAATCTCCGTACGGCGGTCGGAACAAGTTCATTTCCACTCCGGTCAATTCCTTGATGCGGTCGTGGGCTTTCTGAATCTCGGTACGGCATTGCTCTGCGGAAAGCTGTGACATCTGCTTGTGATTTTCACTGTGGTTGCCCAAGTCATGCCCATCGGCAAGAATAGCTTTTACGTCCTCCGGGTACTTATTCATCCATTCTCCGGTCATAAAGAATGTGACCTTTACGTTATGCTTTTTTAGGATGGCAAGGAGGTTACGGGTGTCTTCATTCCCCCACGCAGCATCAAAACTAAGCGACACCTTCTTCTCATCCGTATCCACGCAGTAAATCGGTAGCTTCTTTGTTTTACCCGCTGTCGGGATAGTATCGTTTAACAATTTACTGCCTGCAAATAGGAAAAAAGCGATGGAGAATAGAAAAAGGGAGTACTTTACGATGCGATAGACTTTGGTTGGATTTTCGTCAAAATTCATGGTTTGCCTCAAAAGTAGTGGTTCGTATAGTGTATGGCTTTTTTGTGGAAATAATGCTTGATAAAAGGGGAAAAGTATCGTATCATGGATGTAGGAGCTATTTTTGATGATATAAGTGTTTTAACATTTATCGGGAGGTGCCATTCCATAGAGAATGCGCCGAAGGAGGAATGAATGAGTAATTTACTGTCGGGGTTAGAGGCGTTGGGACTCGGTGGCGTAAGCGATATGGAAGTTTACGAGGATGTAGAGACCAAGACAAAGCGCGAGAAAAAAGAAGCTGCCGGGGCAGAGACGCATGAGAGAACAGAAATAGATTATCTTTTTGAGAAGACTCATACCTGTCCTGTATGCGATGAGGAGTTTAAGAGCAGCGCGGTTCGTACCGGTAAAGCGAAGTTAATCGGAACCGATACGGATTTGCGACCGCGATACCAGGGGGTCGACCCGTTAAAGTATGATGCCATTGTTTGTCCGCGATGTGGTTATGCGGGAGTGAATCGTTTCTTTACCGCCATTACGACACCGCAGGCGAAGCTTGTCTTGGAGCATATTTCCAAGAAATTTAACGCGACGCTGAAGCTGGATGGGGTGTATTCCTATGATGATGCGATTTTATTCCATCGTTTGGCTCTTGCCAGCGCGGTGGTAAAGCGTTCCAAACTCAGTGAGCGGGCTTATACCTGCCTTAAAACCGCATGGCTTCTCAGGGCAAAGCAGGAGGACGAGACAACAAATGAAAAGGAAAAGTCGGCGTTGCATGAACAGGAGCAGGAGTTTTTAAGCAGTGCTTATGACGGTTTTGCGGAGGCAATGTCCAAGGAAACCTTTCCGATTTGCGGTATGGATGAGAATACCATGTTGTGTATGCTGGCGGATATCGGACGGCGGGTAGGGCATTATGAAGATGCGGGACGTCTGATTTCTCGGGTGATTGTTTCGAGAACCGCAACAGAACGTATTAAGAATAAGGCCAGAGAGATTAAAGATTTGATTGTTGAGGATTTGACCAAGGCAAACCATGCAGAATAAAGATTACGGCGCCGGTTCACCGGCGCCTTTGTTCGGAAAGGAGAAGTAAGAATGAAGGAACAGTTATACACCATACCGGTAAACGAAGCGTTGGAAACGGATTGTGAGTGCCCGGTGTGCGCTATGCGGCATCAGTTGGAGAGAGCGTCCATAGAGTATACTTTGGGACCGAGTTATATGGAAGACGACGTCCGGATGGTAACGGATAAGGCGGGTTTTTGTGCCACTCATGCAAGGGAGTTGTATTTGCAGCAAAATCGGTTGGGGTTGGCATTGATTTTAAAGACTCATATGGATCGTACCATCAAAGATGTGGAGCGCCTGGCGAAAGG
>JAFTPY010000001.1 GCA_017463035.1 Lachnospiraceae bacterium | reverse complement strand
CAAAAAAGACCTCTCCCCGTCCGTCTTTCGACATTCGGTTTGAGGTCTTTCTCAAGTATTACATCATATTCAAACTATTGTACAGTATACTCAATCATCTGAACCGCTTCTACTTCCATGACACGTGCCCAGCCGTCAATATGAATCTTGAAGGCCTTTACCATCACTTCGTTTCCGCCGTCAAACTCAAAGTAGTTCATTACCTTTCCGCCGGTTTCCAAGGTTACGACGTCTTTCCAGGATCCGGACTCGTCCTGATAGGAAATCTTATAGGAGCCCGGAGTCTGGGTACCGGTCAGAATATCCGTAGGAGTCACACCGTTGTTGTTATTATCTACGGCATCCTGCATTCCGCAAAGAATCAGTCCGGTCAACGGAACCGCACCGTTATCAAAGGTTACGGTCATGTTGGTTCCCACATCTGCGATGAAACCGTTTCTGTTCTTCGGATGCCCGATACGGTCACCGTCCGCCGTCTTGGTCGGGTCGGAGCTCGGACGATCCGGATTGTTACCGCCGGTGGTGTAGGTCTTCTCCTCCTCCATGGTCCAGTTCATATAGGTATGTAAGCCTACCTCGTTCAACTTGTTTACCTTACCGGTAAAGGAGAATCTCCACTTGCTTCCCTTAAATGCCTGAGTACTCTGGAAATAAACGTTAATACCGTTTACCGGTGTACCGTCGGAGCTGTAAGCCGTAGTCCAGTTCTCACCGTCCTCACTGGTTTCCAGACGGAAGCCGGTTACTCCGGTCATATCACCGGTCAGGCTGAAGTAATCCGCGTAAGCCACTTCACCTAAATCCAAGGTAATGGTCGGATTGCTCTCCGTCGGCTGCCATGCACTGGAAGCCTTACGGTCCGCTGCCTTATAAGCATTTGCACCGTCTCCGCCGGTACCTTCTACCTTAAGCGGACGGCCCTGAGTATCATCATAAACCTCTGCCATAATAGAGCGAATCTTCGCATCACCGGACACCGTTACCTTGATAACATGCTTACCGCTTGTTAAGGTAAGTGCCTTATTATTTTCAATCAGATTTTCCTTAGCTTCCAAGGTAAAGCTCAGTGCTTCTTCTTGGTCTACCTGCACCGCAACGGTTGCTCCGCTTGCGGACAAGCCTTCTACACTGAATACATACTGTGCATCTGCGGTTACGTTTACCTCGTATTCATAGGTGATGCCGTTTACCGCTGCCAACATATCATCGGTTACCGTTGCGCCCTCATTGGTGCAATCCTTGGCAATTACAGTTCCCGGTAAGAACATTGCCTCTGCTGCCTGATAGCAAACCACCGGCTGCTGGGAAGCCTCACCCATGCCTGCATAATAGCTCTGCTCCGGTCCCGCAAAGGATGCCTTCGGGTCTTTATCGCCGCTTACAAGTACCAGCTTCTGTAACAGAACATTCTGATCCATACCGTAAATACGGATGGTATTCTCTCCTGCCTTTAAGGAAACAGTACCGAAATTCATCGTATGACCCGCATTGAAAATATTGTTATTCCACTGCCAGCTGTCACCTGCCACGTATCCGTTATCCAGACAATTCTTCGTCGCAATGGTACCGCCGTTTACCTGCAGGCCCACATTTAAGTGATTTCCTTCATCAAAGGAAATATTGTTGCTCTGTCCGAAGAACGCGGTCAAACGGTAATTTCCGCTCGGCTCGCCCGTCGGTACATATACCTTATACTCAATCCACGGACCCTTGCCCGATGCGTAATCATCGGTATATGTCGGAAGCATCTTTACGGATGCACCGGTCTTTCCGTAGTTTTCAAGAACGGTCCATTCCGTTCCGTCAGAGGACGCTCCCTTGTTCGCATAGGCATCCGCTACAACGGACACCTCACCGTTCAATACAACCGCTGCCTTCTTATCCACACCGGAAGCTACCTTCACTACCTTTGCATTTACGGTAACGGTCACCGTCTGACTGCCGCTGGTAATCTTAAAGCTGCCTGTGCTGTCCTTAGATACCTTGTCCCAATCAACGGATACACCAAGCACCTTACTTACGTAAAATCCACCCTTTACCGGTCCGTCAATCTTTACCCAGGACGGAACACCGGTAATCTCATAGGAGAGATATTCACCGCCGCCGTTGCTGAGGGTAAGGGCATATGCCTCTTTATTCACATTATAGAAATTCGGAAGTGCCACGGTTCCGCTGGAATATCCCGCTTCGTCTCCGGTCACATCCACAATCAGCTGACTTCCCACAACGCCCTGCACATAGGTCGGAACAATCTTACTACTGGACTCATGATTCCAGCTGGAATAATTTAAGTGTGCATGGCCGGTTACGCCACAAACGCTTTCATAACTGAACGGAGCCGTTACCATCATCCGGTACCACTTATCTTTTCCGTTCAAATCTCCGCCCAGCGTATTATAGGTGGCCGTCAATGCACGGTCGTGCTCTATCGCCTCGTTTACCAAATCACCGTACATATTTGCCAACAAACTGCCGCGATGTGCATACAGCTGGTTCAAGGCCGTATAGCACCACAGCTTATTTGCATTTGCGGTGGCCGCTGCCGGGTAGTATACAAGCCCGTAATATGCATCGTATAACTCGGTATTCTCAAACTTCTTCAGATACTTATTTGCCAACGCCTCAAGAGCAAGAGCATCTGCCAGATGTCTCTGGGTTTCGTTGTAATTTACTGCATGATAGGTAGTTGCACTTAAGGATTCCGGCTTGGTATTACCGTTCATATCGGTATAACCGGTAAGAATCTCCGCAATCTCCTGTACTTCGGTATCGGTCAGATTTCCTGCCTCAAACTGCTGTCTTACCCAGTTCTGCGTGTACTCTTCCACGCTGTTCGGGTTGCTGCTACCGTACTTGTCAAAATCATATGCCATATCCAGGAAATAAGACAACGGTAATTCCATCGGCTTCAAATCACCGACATTTACAATCCACGCATCATCTACGCCGTACTCATACGCCGTGGTCATATTGTCCCAAGTACGCTGTAACGGCATGGTATTAATCCACATGGAAGTACGCGGACCGCCTACATAATCAAAGTGATAATACAAGCCGTAATTGTAATCATCCTTGGCACCGTATTCTCCTACCGTACGTAAATATCCGTTATTGTCCTCACAGAACATTACGATGTTGTTGGTATCCGCACCAAGCATTTTCTGTACGGTAGGATCCTTACGCAGTGCATAGCTTTCGTCCGCACCCGCCGGATTATTTCGCTTACCGCCGTACCAACAGCTTTCTACTTCTTTGTAAATACAGAACAGTCTGGTCGTATCTCCCTGACCGAAGCTTTCCAAAATCTCGTCCTGCTTGTTCAAAACATCCTTTAACAACTGCGCATTCTCTGCCATGGTCAGAGTCTTGCCGCTGGCATTGGTTAACGCGGTATCGTTCTCACCACGCATACCTACCGTATACAGATTGGTGGAGAAATTGCCGTTTCTTGCAATAGCATCACTCCAGAAGTTGGAAATATTCGCTACGTTCTGATAGTAGTTCCATGCACCGGAGTTTGCTCCCGGCTCAACGCCCTTGGAATAGAAGGTATGCTTATACTTACCCCATTCCACGCCTGCACGTGCCATCGGCTCATGATGGGAAGCACCCACCATCACACCATAGTGGTCTGCAATAACGGCATTTGCCAGAGACATCGGATAGTAGCCTTCCGCAAGGCTTCCGTTTCCGTTGCCGCCGTCAGCTTCCGCAATCTTCTTTCCGTAAAGGGTATTGGTGTTTACAAGACCCTGCTCGCTGCCGTTGACATCCTTGTACATCACACCGTTTAACATATGATGGTACTCTTTTTCCAGCTCCGCGAACTGACCCATAACGCCTTCCATACCGTCAAAGTTGAATCCGTTGGACCACATTGCCGGCCATAAATAATTACCCTTGAGACGCAGCATCAGCTCACAAACATGACTGTAGAACATATAGTTCAAGCCACCGAAATGACTGTCTGCAAAACCGTTCAGAGACGGGTTCTCATCGTTTAAGAAAAAGCCTCTGTAATTTACGGACGGACGGTCGGAAGTAATCTCTAACTCAGCCACATCAAAGGACAAGGTATCCTGATGTGCCGGCTTCGCATCGCCCCACCAAATCCACGGACTTACCCCACATAAGTCCTGTGTAATATGGAACAATCCATAAATCGTACCGCGCTTGTCCGCACCGGCTACGATTACCTTGGTCTTTTCTCCATCCTTCTTTACCTGAATCTGATAACGTTCGAAGTGCTCGGACTTAAAGCTGTCACCGCTCGGTCCGATTTCCCAGGTCAGACCTTCCTTCGTAATCAACTCTTCATCCACCAGACCCGCAACAATCATAATACCGCTTGCAGGCTCTTTGGTCATCACCGCCGGTCTCTGCCCGGTAACAGCCTCCATATCGCCCGCAACCGCATCGCCGATTAAGCGAAGTCCCGCATACGCAGGTCCGTTAGCATCGATATACACCGGAGCCGCGCCTTCCTGATTTGCCAGAATCACGGTCCCATCCGCCTGGCTCGTCGGCACAAAGAGCTCACATCCCGGCTTTGGCGTCGGCGTAGCCGTCGGTTGCGTTGCCTCTGTCGGCTTTGCCGTCGGTTTTACCTCCTCGGTTGGCTTTGCCGTAGGCGTAACAACCTCCTCCGGTTCTGCGGTCGGTGTAATCGCTTCTTGTACCGGCTCTGTCGGCGTAACATTCTCATTGCCGGCCGGAGAAGCACATCCCGCCACCAGAAGTAACGCCATCCCAAGACAAAGGAAGCGTTTCATCCCATGTTTCATTGTAACTCATCCTCCTTGTTTTATTGTACAACTTTTTCATTTTTCCACTTTTATACTACCATAATTTTAAATCCATTTTATTGCATTTTTCGCCCAAAATATTGCGTGAAGTGACGAGTTTTATACTACAAGGCATTCTGTTGTCCGCCCGCACATAAAAAAGGTTAAAAGCAGCTCTCCTCCGGTCCAAAATAACTCTCCGGTAATTCCTTATCCGCAGGATACAATACCAGCTTTTCCAAAATCAGTCCCGGATCTCCCGCATACACATAGACGTCATTTTTCCCCTCATTTACGGCAATCTCTACCGTCACCGTACGGGCATGATTCAAGACACCGTTCGCCCATTCCTTATCAAACCACTCGGTATAGTACTTTTCAGAAACAGAACAAACCTCCTGTGCCGCACCGTCGTTTACGGATACCGCAAACCGAATCCGTCCTCCCTTTACCACCGGATTTCTGGCCGACACATGCAAATCCAGCTTATAGCTGCCTCCCCGGCTCGCAAAAAAGCTATACTTTACATACGGCGCCGTCCCGGCATCCGAATAGCTCTCCAGTGCCGGGAAAGCCTTTAGTGCCGCTCCTTCCCTTCCCAAATAGTCAATGGTTCGGAACCCTTTGCCGTCTACATCCCGTTTTTCGCTGAAATGCTCCGCCCGTATGGAGCAATACCCCTGACGTTCCGTAAACACATAAGTATCATCGCAGTTCTTCTTCGAAGCGTCGCAAACCTCTGCCACAAACAATAACTTCGAATAGGTCTTCTGTCCGTTATCAAATGCAATCCGAATAGTCACGGATGCCTCTTCCCGTCCCGTAAACTTGCTACGATCCACCGTAAAAATAAGTGTCTTTCGACCGCCCTCTTCTACCTCAACCCTGCCTTTCTTCTCCTCACAATGCAACCACGTATTATCAAACTCAGCCTCATAAGAAAAAGACACCGAACCTCTGCTATCGATATCGACAAGCACCTCGGAACGATCCGGTCTTGTGAAATCATCATTTACCATCGGGCCTCTGTCCTGCCAATGGGCCCCCAAATGATATTCCTCGCTGCCGCGGAAACTTACCACAGACTTCCCTCCCGGAATCGGCACTACCGTCTCAACCGTCGGATAGGTCCAATCCTTATCATCCCAAGTACGAAAGCCCGTATGCGCCGAACTCATGCAGTGATTCCACTTTCCGTTGTTCACCCTATGATATTCCTCCACATAACGGGAATCATCCAAAATACGCGCAATCACACGGTCTCTGTAAACATTGGCATACATACAACCTCTCTTTGCCAGCTCTTTATTCATGGCAGTTTCTACGTACATCAATACCAGATTCAAAGATGCCATAGCCGGGTAATAAATCATACTTTGATAGGTCATCAGCGCTTCACCGCTCAATTCATGATTCAACTGCTCCGCCGTTTCCATAATGTCATGTACTTCAGCCCACACCCGGTCACCTTCTCTAAAATGCACCGGATGATAAATATCTTCCCGCATAGCTTCCGGACTTCTTACCGCATTCCATTTCGTATAGCCTTCCAATACCTTCGCTATCTTCTCCTTTCGGACATCCGACAGACGACCCCCGAACTGTTGATTAATCCAGCCTTTCACAAAAGCCTCCGTCTTGTTCGGTGCACTGCTTCCCCAGGTTTCGTAATCATAGGCCAGTTCCATGAAATAGCACAACGGATACTCTACCGCCTTCAAATCCCCCACATTAACAATCCACATTTCTCTGACACCGGATTCATAGGCCTGAGTCATCATCTCCCAGGTCTTGGTCAGACGGTTACAGTTCATCCACTCATAACTTACCGGTGCTCCATGATAGTCAAAATGATAATACATTCCGTATCCGCCCGGATGATTTCTTGTTTTCTCCGTCGGTAAAGCACGAAGCTGTCCGTAATTATCATCACTGAGCAGGAAAATCGTATCGGAAAGCTCCTCCCAATCCTTCAAACCCTCACAAGTTGCATCACCGAAATAATAGTCCTCCACTTCCTTATAAATCGCAAGCATTCGCGGAACCTCTTTCAGTTCCGGATTAATATGCTTCCTTATCAGGTCATGCTGGGTTCGAATTGCCTTCTTTATCACCTCGATGTTATCTTTTAAGGTCGCATTTTCCGGCATCAGCTTAGAGTCATTTTCTCCCCGCATACCGATGGTAATTACATTTTCAAACGGTTTATTTCGCAAAATTCCGTCTTCCCAGAATTTTGTAATTGCCTCGGCATTGGAAATAAAGCTCCAGGCAGAATCCTTCCCGTAGTCTTTATACTGTCTCTGCCATTCCGCGCCCGCACGACACATCGGTTCATGATGAGATGCTCCCATAACCACACCCAAGGTATCCGCCAATTCCGCAGAAAGAAGTCCCGGTCCGTCCTCCGAGAAGGAAGACCTCCACATAGCCGGCCATAAATAATTTCCCTTTAACCGAAGCAGCAACTCAAATATTTTCCGATATGCCTTTGCATTAATGCCGCCGAATTTCTCCATACACCAGTTTCCGAAAGCCGGCCACTCATCGTTGATAAAAAATCCTCTGTATCTGACTGACGGTTCTTTCGAAACACAGACACCCGCAAGCTCCAAAAAAGGCTCCTCTTTCTTCTCCGGCACAGCATCTCCGAAATAAATCAGCGGCGATACCCCAAGACGTTCAGAAAGTCCGAACATTCCGTAAATCGTACCCCGCTTATCGCTTCCCGCAATCACCAAAAGCTCTTTCACCTGTTCCTTCTCCGCAAACGGTTGCTTTACAAGCTGCATCAGATACACTTCCCGTTTTCCCCGAAGCACTTCCAAGGACACTTTTCCTTCTCTTTCCAAACGCTCCAGAAGCAAACTGTGTCCTACAGTTGCCGTTAAAATCACCCTGTCTCCGGTACATTGCAGTACTTCTTCCGCTATTACCGGTTTTATTCCGCACACCATACACACATCTTCCGATACCGTTTCCGCAACCAGCTTTACTCCCGCAAAGCTTTCCGCTTCTACCAAAATATCTGCCGTCTTTCGCTCTTTTTCCACATAAAATCGTTCCATATCTGCCTCCGTATCCTTGATAGACCGTGCCGTTTTCCACTCAGATTTGACACAGCATTTCGCGTTGCTATTTTCTATCTTTTATGATATCATTGTTTCATACAAGTTTTATTGCGTTTCTTATTCTGTTTATTGCGCCAAATAGGAGTGAAAATCAAATGACAGATACCTTTATTGAAGCAATTCCTCAGTTTGAACCTATTTCGGAAGAAATTTCCTTCTCCCGTAAAAAAAGTACCGGTAACGCCTCCTATGCCTATCATCGTCATGACGGATGCGAGGTGTACTTGTTCCTGTCCGGAAACATTCGTCTGTACATAGAGCAATCCTGCTTTTCTCCGGTGACAGGAAGCCTGGTCCTTCTGAATTCCAATGAAATGCACCGTATTCAGTGTATAGACGACACTCCGTACGAACGCATTGTCATCAATCTAAAACGCAGCTACATCAATGAGCTTTCCCCTTCCGACGTCTCCCTGGAAGACTGTTTTTATGCCAGGCCTTGCGGTTCGGGTAATCTACGGGTACTTTCTTCCGAAGCATTGCAGGAGTTTCTATCCCTTTATCGGGGGTTGGAAGCCTCTGCCGCACCGGATTGTTACGGTCACACCGTCGCCCGAAACGCCTATGCTTCCCTTCTGCTTTTATTCCTAAACAAACAATTTCAGGCAGCCCCCGTCGTCTGCAAAAATACAATGCCCGCATACATCATAGGAACCATGCAATATATCGATTCTCATTTAGATGAACCCCTTCGCCTTTCCGTATTAGCAAAGCATTTTCATATCAGCGAGGGCTACTTAAGCGCACAATTCAAGCACCATACAGGACTTACGCTTCGTTCCTATTTGCTGGACCGGAAAATCAATGTTGCAAAACAACTGCTTAGAGAGGGGGCCGATGTTACCGACGCTTGTTATCGCGCCGGTTTTAATGATTACGCAAACTTCATTCGCAGCTTTAAGAAAGCCACCGGTGTATCTCCCGGAAAGTTCCGATAACCTTCCTTTACAGTTATTCCGATAACCTTCCTTTACAGTTATCAAATTGATTTCCCTCATTTTATGTGATACACTATGTAAAAAGGCAGTACATGTAACAAACATCTGCCGGTTACAATTCACGTTTCATTACTTTTTCCGTAAGGAGGCTTCTCGTGAATAAAAAATGGTATCGCCACCGCAAGCGGCTCCTTGAAATATTGGAAGTAGGCAATGATTTGGACCATGTCAGCCGCGCTATGATTTTCTTAGTGCTTTTGCCATCGTACTGAATCTGACTGCCAGCATTATGTATACCTTCGACAATCTGCAGGCCCAATACGGCTCTGTTCTGTTATGGATTGAGCGGATTACCGTAGCATTTTTTGCACTGGACTATATCCTGCGGTTGTTTACCGCCCGGGTACTTTATCAGGATGAGAAGGATATGACGGAGGGGCGTGCCCTGCGAAAGTATATCTTTTCTTTTATGGGCATTATTGATTTGTTGTCCTTCCTGCCGTATTATTTACCGATCTTCTTCCCGTCGGGAACCGTAGCCTTCCGTATGATTCGCATTGTGCGCATTTTCCGCCTGTTCCGAATCAACGCCTACTACGATTCCTTACACGTTATTACGGAAGTCATTTACGGCAAGCGTTCCCAGCTGATTTCTTCCGTAGTTATTATCTTGATATTAATGGTCGGCTCCAGTCTCTGTATGTACAGTTTAGAGCATGAAGCACAGCCGGATGTATTCCAAAATGCCTTTTCCGGTGTCTGGTGGGCCGCGTCTACCCTGCTTACCGTAGGCTACGGCGATATTTACCCTGTAACCGTACTCGGAAAAATATTCGGTATTTTTATTACTTTTCTCGGTGTCGGTATGGTTGCTATTCCTACCGGTATTATTTCCGCGGGATTCGTTGACCAGTATTCCCGTCTGAAACAAAGAAATGAATACGGATACGAGGCTGATATGCATTTTATCAAAATCGAAATCGGTGGGGGTGACAAATGGCTCGGTCAACGTATCGCAGACCTAAAGCTTCCGTCCGGTATGATTGTTGCTATCATAAAACGAGACAACGAGATTCTCATTCCGCGGGGAGATTTGGACATTTCCCGCCAGTCCATTATCGTTCTGGTGAAACGCCGGAACAAATCCCTGATTCCCAACGGAAATATGAAACTGGAAGCCGGTGACAGGGTATTCATTTATACAAAGCTACACCTGTCCGATGCCAGTAATATTGAGATTTAATTGTATGCTCTTCAAAAACAAAGCGACCGTATCCAGGTTCTCCCTGTTCGGTCGCTTTTCATTTTCCCTGATTCCGTCTCCGGTTCAAAAGACTCTTATTCCAATACCCCCAGCTCCGCCTTCCACTTTAGAATCCGCAACACCGAAGCATCAATCCTCTCTTCGGAAATCCGGCCGTCCTTTACCGCAGCAATGACCGCCGGTATCTGTACCTCAAAATCGGTACAACAAAGCATATCGTTCCCGGCAAGCACCGCCGCCACCGCTGCCGCTTCCTTACCGGTAAAGTCCTGTATAGCATCCATATACAAGTCATCGGTCAAAATTACACCGTCAAAAGAAAGCTTTTCCCGCAAAATCCGATGGACCTCCGGTGACAACGATGCCGGCAAATCGGTATCCATACATTGCACAATATTGTGGGACACCATTACCGCCCCCGCTCCGGCCTCTATCCCGGCCAGAAACGGTTTAAAATCATTCTTTGTATAAAGCTCATAAGAACGGGTATCGTACACAATTCCTTCGTGGGTATCCGCATTGTCTCCGTATCCCGGAAAATGTTTTAATACACTGCCAAGGCCCGCTTCCTTCGCCGTTTCCACAACAGTTTTCACATATTTCGCCGTCTCCTCTGCCGTCCCGCCGAAACTGCGGTCATACATAAATGCATCCCTGCTCCGGGAAATATCACACACCGGTGCCAGATTCACATTAATTCCCAACGATAACAAAAGCTCTGCTTTCTCCTTTGTATCAGCCACAATCCGTTCCATACCTCCGGTCGCATACAACTCTCTCGGTGATAAAAAAGCACTTTCCCGGAATTCCCGGTACTTACTGACACGCACTACCGAACCGCCCTCTTCATCCACAGAAATAAGCATCGGCACTTTCGATTCCGTCTGATAAGAAGCAATCTTATCCCGTACCGTTTCCTTTGTCTCCCCTTCGAACTCCCTTGCAAACAGCACAAAACCGCCAACCTTATACCCGGAAACCGCTGTCGATGCATCCTCCGGACAGCGTACCAGAAACATCTGGCCCACCTTCTCCTCTAAGGTCATTCCTTCCAACAGTTGTAACAGTTCCTTCTCTGCTTCATCCATCTCCGGCAACTCCGGCGTTACTGTTGCCACCGGCTCACCGGTCTCATCCGGCATAGTGGTCGCTTTCGGTTGTTCCGTCACCACAAACTTTGTGGGCGTACCGGTCTGTCCCGCAGTTATTCCGGATTCTGTGGACGGTTGTTTCTGCATTGTACATCCCCCTATCCCAAACAGCAACAAGACCAACGCTCCGCACCATAACCGGAAGCTTTTCTTTCTCATTTTTTCCATCATCCCACTCCTCCTGTTTTATGCTTTACTCTTTACCCTATTATAGTTCTTTTCCTTGTAAAATGCAATTTTCTCCTTCTGCCACTTTATGCAACTACCACAGAAAAGCGCTTGTTTTAGGCCTTTTCACCATTTTTCCTACGGAGATGTATAAGTTTTGTGTAGTTTTCAACAATTTTTCAACTTTCAGAAAATTGTACTTTTCTTTTTGTCCACACCTGTGCTATAATACTGTTTGCGCCCTCATTCGACAAAGATTGCATTTCTTATCCGCGTCGCGTGCGGCTCACAAATCAAAGGAGTAATTCAACATGAGTCAAAATAATGAAATTCAGAATTTTGAGCAGCGCCTGAAGCAGTTGGTGGCTATGGCCCGCAGCAATAAGGATGTGCTGGAAGTTGATAAAATCAATGACTTTTTCAAGGAAATGAACCTTGAGGTCAGTCAGATTGACAAAATATACGAGTATCTGGATGCCCACGGCATTTTAGTAATGTCCCCTATGAGCGATGATATGCCGGATGATGAAGAGCTTTTGGAAATTGACGATGCCGAGGATGCTCTTGCGGAGTTGGAAGACTTAAATGCCTTAGCTAACGTTATGTCCGATGACCCGGTAAAGCAATACTTAAAGGAAATCGGTAACTATCCGCTTCTTTCCATTACGGAAGAAATTGAGCTGGCAAAACGCATCGAGAACGGCGATGAACACGCCAAAAAGATTTTGGCAGAGTCCAACCTCCGTCTCGTGGTCAGTATTGCAAAGCGTTATGTGGGCCGCGGACTTACCTTCCTTGATTTGATTCAGGAGGGTAATCTCGGTCTTATTAAGGCAGTAGACAAGTTTGATTACAATAAAGGATACAAGTTCAGTACCTATGCTACCTGGTGGATTCGTCAGGCCATTACCCGTTCCATTGCCGACCAGTCTCGTACCATTCGTATTCCGGTACATATGTCGGAAGTTATCAACAAGACCTATCGCGTTTCCCGTACCTTGTTACAGGAGCTGGGACGCGAGCCTACCGAGCAGGAGCTTTCCATTGCTTTGGAAATGCCGATTGAGCGTGTTCGTGAGATTTTAAAAATCTCCGCCGACCCGATTTCTCTGGATACTCCGATCGGTGAAGAGGATGACAGCCACTTGGGCGACTTTATTAAAGACGAGCGTATTCTCGGACCGGAAGAGGCTGCTTCTTATGCGGTATTGCAGGATCAGATTTCCACACTGCTTGATACCCTGACCGAGCGTGAACGTCGCGTTCTGATGCTTCGCTTCGGTTTAAAGGACGGCAAGAGCCGCACTTTAGAGGAGGTAGGCAAAGAATTCAACGTTACCCGTGAACGTATTCGTCAGATTGAAGCAAAGGCACTGCGTAAGCTTCGTCATCCGAGCCGTGCAAGGATGCTCAAGGGCTTCGATTTTAATATATAAATTGTTACCAAAATTCCTTTTATATACAGTTATACGCAAAATCGGCTTTCCGTTCCTCCGGAAAGCCGATTCTTCATGTTTCTGTTTATTCTTTTCGATAATTCGAAACCTCTGTCGTTATCATTACTTAAAGGACTTACTGTTCAAAATCAGCGCACTGTAAATATACAATACATCTTTTCCTTCAAAATCAATAAAGCGGTCCAACAAATCCGGCATCACATAACGGATATCTACCAGATAGATGCTCTTATACCCTTCGGCAAGAAGCGGCGTGATACTGGAACCGAAGGAATCCCGGAAAACAATCAATTCCTCCTCCGTTGTTGCATTCGGATTATCGATACGAAGAAGTGCCTTGGTTCCGGACAGGAAGAAATCGTATCCATCCTTTCCTTCAAATTTCTCAAAATCATAGATTCCGGAGGTCTTGCCCGTTTCGTAATCGTATACGGTGCAAGCATCCAGAATATCACTGGTAAGATAGGTAATCGTATCCGGTTCCGGCTGCAAAGCACTTTGACCGTAATATACGCCGTAGAACGGATATAAGGTATTTTCCTTATAGTCACCGGTGACACGATCCGCCGCACCAAGCTCTGTCAATAACTTGTCCGCCACTGCGCCGATTTTATCCTGACTCCAATGGGTATCGGTTCTGTAGTAATCCTCTAATTCCAGCACATCAAACAAATCGATATATCCCATTCCGGAAAGCTTAGACTTCACATCCTCCGCCAGCTTATCATAACTCGGGGACGGATAGCCGTACTCTTTTCCAAGGAAATAGTTCTTATCCGGCACAATGGCCACAAACTTGTCACCACCGTTGTCTTTCAGAAACTTCTCATACACATACTGCAAACGTCCCAAAGAATAGTCTACCAGCTCCTGGGTAAATTCCGGTTCTATTTTCGCAATATAGTCATCCTTTACCGCCAAACCGTTATTTTCCGCCAAGCCCAGTACATTCAAATGAAACTTCGCCTTTACGGAGCGGAAGAACTCGCGGAATGGGAATTGGTCCACGGAATAGTCCTCAAACTTCTCAATGGAGGTTCGGTCTACAATGCTTTCCCAGGTAATCTCCTTCGGGAACTGGGCCAGCGGCCGTCTCTCGCTTTCGGAGGTTTCCACCGGATGAAAATACATTTTTACGCACATTCCCACCAAAAAGGCAAGGGCGATTAAAAACGAAAAGGTTACTGCGATATTCTTTACTTTTTTCTGCATTATAATCTCCCTCCTTTAGAATCTGAAATACAGGAACGGGCTGAAGGAACCGTCCACAAAGTACGCCGTTACCACAAGAAGCATTACTACTACAAATACCGGTTCCAGGATATCGCATACCAAAGCGCCGGCCTTTTTCTCTTTGAGCTTCAATACTGCGGTTTTCACAAGCGGCGTGGAACCTAAGATTGCCGCCACAAGTACAACGCCGTAGCTTCTCAGGTAATATGCCGTTTCGCCGGACCAGAAAGAGATACCTCCCGCACCGAACATATTACCCAGGTCTGCCATTGCACCGGATAAACCGTTGCCGCTGAAAATTACAAAGCTGATTAAAATCGCAAGCACCACATAGATGTGGGATACAAACTTCGGCAGTTTTGCAAATACCTTGTTTAACACAAACTTTTCCAACAAAAGAAATGCCGCAAAGTACAATCCCCAGATAATAAAGGTCCAGTCCGCACCGTGCCAGAAGCCGGTTAAGAACCAAACGGTCAGGATATTGAAAAACCAGCGGCCCTGAGAAACGCGATTTCCGCCCATCGGAATATATACATAGTCACGGAACCAAGTGCCGAGAGACATATGCCATCTTCTCCAAAATTCCGCAATACTCTTTGAAATAAACGGATAGTTAAAGTTCTCAAGAAAATTAAATCCGAAAATCTTTCCGAGGCCGATGGCCATATCCGAATAACCGGAAAAGTCAAAGTATAACTGCAGGGAAATGGCGACCGCATACATCCAGTATCCCACTACGGTTGCTTCTTCCAT
>JAFTPY010000047.1 GCA_017463035.1 Lachnospiraceae bacterium | reverse complement strand
GCCGGAGCGTGTAAACAAGGTGAATGTACCGAGCGGTGAGTGGACCTTCATCGAAGGAATTATACCGGTTTACGCAAATGTATCCAATCCGCAGATTAATTTCGAGACACCGGAGTCCGGTACACCGGATTTCTATTTGGATAATATTACGATTGCTTTTGATCCGAAGAGCAAGGTTGCGGCAAACGCATCCTATGCACAGTCTGCCGGCAGCAAGAAGAAGTTGGATAAGATTACCCTCGGTTTCGATGATAATAACGGCTTCTTTACTGCAAGAGGTGACGGTAAGCCGTCCATTCAGTACGGCGGTTACGACAGTGAGAAGTGTCTCTTCGTTTCCGGACGTAAATCCAACTGGCACGGTGTATCCAAGAATATGACCGATGATTACAGCAACATTGTGGGCCATACGATTGAGGCATCCTTCTGGTTGTATCATGAGTATGAGGCTCCGTTGGATGTTATCCTGTCTATTGAGCAGGTAGATGACAGCAACAGTACGTCCTATATGAACGTTGTAAGGGCAACTTGTCCGGCCGACGGCAAGTGGTCGTATTATACGGGAACCTATTATGTTCCGGACAATATGAAGCAGGTAATCTTCTACTTTGAGTCCCCGGATGCAACAGCCGAGTTCTATCTTGATGATGTTACCTTTAAAGTACTTGACTAGGAAATGGGAGAAACAGTATGGCGAAAATCTTGATTGTAGAGGACGATAGTAAAATAGCTCGTTTTGTGGAGCTGGAGCTTCGACATGAGGGATATGAAACCGAAACCGCCACCGACGGACGCACCGGGCTCGCGAAGGCTCTGGAGCCGCAGACGGATCTGGTTCTGCTTGACATTATGCTGCCGGAACTTTCCGGTATGGAGGTATGTCGCAGAATCAGACAGGAGTCCTCGGTCCCGGTGATTATGTTGACCGCCAAGGGAGATGTAACCGATAAGGTGGCAGGTCTGGATATGGGTGCCAACGACTATATGACAAAACCTTTTGCCATTGAAGAGTTGTTGGCGCGTATCCGTGTGGCGCTGAAGTCCCGTTCGGGGGAACAAAAGAAGAACGACGGACTGCTGTCCCACGGGAAGTTAACCGTAGACCCGGCGGCAAGACAGGTAAGCTTTGACGGGGAGCCGCTGAGCCTTACCAAGAAGGAATTTGACTTGCTGGCCTTTTTGTTAAAGAATAAAAACCGTGCGGTACCGAGAGAGGAGCTGCTTTCGGCGGTGTGGGATTACGACTATGCGGGAGATACCAACGTGGTGGACGTGTATGTGCGTTATCTGCGCCAGAAGGTGGAGGAGCCTTTGGGGCTTCGCTTTATAGAGACCGTGCGGGGAGTGGGGTATATGGTTCGGGATGAGAATTAAGGAAAAAGATGCAGCTTTAAAGAAAAAGAGGCATGCCTCGTTGACCTATCGGATTGCAATGGATTTTGCGATTTTGTTTTTGGTCACGGGGCTTTTTCTGGTTCTTGTACTCATGAGGATTCGTACCGGCAGTATTGCGGAAGAATATGAGAACAGGGCAGAGGCTTTGATTTACGAAATGCAGAAGGGTACGGCAGACGAGGAGCAGTTAGAGGATGCCTGTGATTTTCTGCGCGTGGTGTCAAAGGAGAACCGGGAGACGGTGTATCTTGCGGGAGAAGAACCGGGGAAGCTGGCGCTGGGCAAATGGTATTTTATAAAAGAAAAGGATGAGTTGCAGGTTTTTGTGAGGCAAAAGCTGTCGGTTGTCCTTTACGGCTCCGAATGCAGTGCGGAGTTTGTTTTCGAGTGTACGCAGGAATGGAATGTCATGCGCAGAGAGTTGATTTTCTTTTCTCTTTGGTATTTGGGCGTGGCGGCAGCGGCGGTATTTGTATGTTATGTGCTTGTACGGGCCGTGCTTCGTCCCATTGATGAGATGTCCCGTCAGGTTAGCCGGTTGAACCTGCAGAACCTTCATAAGGAGCGTCTGAATGAAGAGGGTAGTAAGGCAGAGCTAAAGGAGCTGGCAGAGGGAATTAACGGGATGCTGGACCGGATGGAGCAGGCCTATGATGCCCAGAAGCAGTTTGTCTCCGAGGCGTCTCACGAGCTTCGTACGCCGATTACGGTTTTACAGGGGTATTCTTCCATGCTGAAGCGTTGGGGCGCCGAGGATAAGGAGGTTTTGGCGGAATCCATCGATGCAATAGAGTCGGAAGCAAAGTCTATGCAGGATTTGGTGGAAAAACTGCTGTTTTTGTCCCGGCACGAGAGACGGAAGCTGCCTTTTGCCAAGGAACGATTTGATATGGCAGAGGTCATCGGGGAGCTGGAAAAAGAAATGGTGTATATGACGAGTACCCGGAATATGCGGTGTTCGGTATGCGAACCGGTGCGGGTATACGGTGACAAGCAGGCATTAAAGCAGGCCATTCGTGTGTTTTTGGATAATGCGGTGAAGTATACGGAGGAGGGGGATACCATTACCCTTTCCTGCAGAAATAAAAACGGAGCCTGTGAGATTACGATAGAGGATACGGGTCTCGGTATGAAGCGGGAGGATCTGGAAGGGATTTTCGGACGCTTTTTCCGGGCGGATACGGTGCGGGGAAAGAATATCGAGGGTCACGGACTGGGCCTTTCCATTGCCCGGCTGATTATCGACGGACATGCGGGAAAAATCGCGGTGCGGACCCAGTATACAAAGGGCAGTTGCTTTACCGTTACCATTCCGCGGCAGCGGGGAGTGTAGTGGCAGAATAGAAAGGCAGGACTAGTTATGACATGTAACCTTTGTCCGCGACAATGTACGGCGGAACGGGGAAGAGGGCAGCGGGGCTATTGCGGAATGACAGAGGAAGTGACGGTAGCCAGAGTGGCACCGCACTTTTGGGAGGAACCGTGTATTTCCGGACAGAATGGGTCCGGCACGGTATTTTTCTCCGGCTGTAATCTTCGTTGTGTATATTGTCAAAATCATAAAATTGCGGCAGGAAGGACGGGACAGCGGATGACCACGGAGGAGCTGGCTGCCGCTTTTTTGTCGTTGCGGGAGCAGGGCTGTCATAACATTAATCTGGTGACGCCAAGTCATTTTGTGCCGCAAATCAGGGAGGCGCTACTACGGAGCCGGCCTAATATTCCGGTGGTGTATAATACGTCTTCCTATGAATGTGTACAAACCCTCCGGCAGATGGAGGGGCTTGTGGATATCTATCTGGCGGATTTGAAGTATTTGGACAGGGATTTGGCAGGAAAATACTCTCACGCGGCAGATTATCCGGAAACGGCGAAGGCAGCTATTGCGGAGATGGTGCGACAGGTGGGCGGTATTGAGTATGAACTTGCGCCGGGGGAAAAGGGCGAGCAGACCGGAGCAGAGTTTGGCGGAGCCGGAGTGTCGGAAGCCGATGCAAGTGCGGTGGACGGTGGTCAGAGAATATTGGTGCGGAATGCCACCGAATATCCCGACGGCGCACTGATGAAGCGTGGAGTTATTGTGCGGCATCTGCTTTTACCGGGACAAACAGAGGAAGCGAAACGGGTGCTGCGATATTTGTACGAAACCTACGGAGACTCGATTGCAATCAGTATATTGAACCAATATACGCCGCTTCCGCATGTGGCGGCTTATCCGGAGCTGAACCGGAAGGTGACGGATGAAGAGTATGAAGAGGTTGTGGAGTTTGCTTTGGAGCTTGGCATCGGACACGGCTTTTTGCAGGAGGGCGAGGCGGCTGCAGAGAGCTTTATCCCGGAGTTTTAGCCGCGGGAGCCCGGTTCTTTTGAAAGCCCTTTGCCGGATGGTATAAGCAGCGCCTGACGCCTCACACAAGGCTTTTTCTCGTACTCCGGATATAAGTCTTTCTAATCACTTCGGGGAAGCATCGAAATTTGTGACGCAAACGACTCGACGCGACGTCCTGTCGCGTGTCGTCTCGCTCGGACGTCCGTGTCCGAGCGTTGCTGACAGACCATCGAAGTAATAAGAAAGCCTAATATCCTGCGTAAAGTTCAAAAGTTTTATACCTAGAGTCCGTCATTGCTTCTATGTTCTGTACCGGAAAAAGCAAAGAACCCCGCCACGCCCGAGCCGTCGCGGAGATAGGGAAGGAGAGCGTATGTAAGAAAGGCGCAGACAGAGAAAAATTTATAATTTTTAGAAAGATTAAGATTCGATTAAAAATAAAATATTTCAAAGTTTGTTCATAAGTTTATGATAAGATAGAGATAAGAGAAAAGTACGGTGTCTTGTGATTTGGAAGAGAACAAGATGAATGATACATAGTGTTTTTTTAAGACAGTGACGGAGGTAGTTTGTTGAACAACGAATATAAGGAAGAAAAGGATAGAGTAGAGCAGAGCGGACAGCAGGAGACAGCGGAGAGTCGTGCTTTGAATCAGTATATGCCGGCGCAGACGGCGTCCATGGATGAGTGGAAGCGGATGCAGTTGATTTATTCGGCGGCGTTAAAGGAAGTGAATACGAAGCTGGAGATTTTGAATGCGGAGTTTCAGATGACTCACCGGTATAACCCGATTGAGCATCTTTCCGCCCGGATTAAGTCACCGGATAGTATTATGAAGAAGCTTCGGCACCAGGGCAGAGCGGTGACGGTGGAGAATATTGTGCGTTATATCAATGATGTGGCTGGTATTCGTATTATCTGTTCTTTTACGTCGGATATTTATAGGATTTCCGAATTGATTCAGAAGCAGAGCGATGTGAAGGTGTTAAAGATTAAGGACTATATCGCAAATCCGAAGCCAAACGGTTATACCAGCTATCATATGATTGTGTCGGTGCCGATTTTCCTGTCGGATATGACCATTGATACGAAGGTGGAAATTCAGATTCGTACCATTGCCATGGACTTTTGGGCAAGCCTGGAGCATAAGATGTATTATAAGTTCGAGGGCAATGCGCCGGAGAATATCCGCCGGGAGCTGAAGGAATGTGCGGATTTGGTAGGCTTTTTGGACCGTAAGATGATGGCGATTAACGAGGAAATAAAGAAGTACAGTGATGAGGAAGAGGAGGACGGCGTACTGATGTCCGAATCCCTGCGCAGACTGTACGGTATGGTGAATGAAGAGAACGAGGCAAAGGAAGCGGCGGTACAGGACGGGAAATCCGCTGTGGTTATTGATTTGGAGGAGTCCGAGCTTCGGGCAGCCGATGCAGAGCAGGAGTCCCAGGCAGCAAGAAAAAAGCTGTTTGCCATGCCGAAGGGAAGAAAGGCAACGATGAAATAGGTGATTTTGAGAGTACAAAGGAAGCCGGGAAGACAGGCTTCCTGTTCTTGTGTGATAGGAAATTGTGAAATTTCCTATCACACAAAAACGCTCCGCGGGATGAGCACTCGCGCGATTGGAAGAATATTTTGGAAAATAATTTAGGTTGATACTTGACAAATTTTTTTTTCTGTGATATAAATACATCAGCAGTTAGACATGACTAACTGAATGGAATTGTTTTAAAGGTGACAGTCAGGAGGCAATTATGACGTTAGCAGAGGCACAGGTTGGCGAAGAATATATTATCAAAGAGATTGCTACGGACGATGAGGAGCTGGACGCATTTCTTTTTACGCTGGGCTGCTACAGCGGAGAGCCGGTGACGGTGATTTCCCATTTAAAGCGGGCATGCGTCATTTCGATTAAGGACGGAAGATATACCATTGACCGGGAGCTTGCATCGGCAATCACGATTTAGGAATAAGACCTGTTACAGTCGCATAGGGATTGTGGCAGGATACATACCGTTTTGGCGGTATTTTTTCAGGGGAGGAGTTAGCCAAGGCTTCTTTTTTTGAGAGGGAGTTAGCCAAGGCTATCATATTTTTTGTTTTGCAGTTAGCCGATGCTTCCTAAAGAAAGCAAGGTTTGCTTAGATAAGTATTTATATTATTTTAAGGAGGAACAAGGATGAGAATCGCATTTGCGGGGAATCCGAACAGCGGTAAGACAACGATGTACAATGCGCTTACCGGCAGAAATGAAAAAGTAGGTAACTGGGCGGGTGTTACGGTAGATAAGAAAGAAAGCCGGATTAAGAAGAGCTTATATGAGGGTACCGAGGAGCTGGTGGCTGTGGATCTTCCGGGTGCTTACTCTATGTCTCCGTTTACCTCGGAGGAAAGTGTTACCAGTGATTACATAAAGAACGAAAAGCCGGATGTTATTGTGAATATTGTAGATGCAACAAATCTGAGTCGCAGTCTGTTCTTTACCACGCAGATTTTAGAGCTTGGGATTCCGGTGGTGGTAGCACTGAATAAGAGTGATATTAATGCAAAGAAGAAGACGAAGATTGATGTGAAGAAGTTGTCCGAGAAGCTGGGTTGTCCGGTGTTTGAGACCGTATCCACGACCTTTAACGAGGAAGGCCTCAAGGAGGTCGTAGCGGCAGCGGTAGCGGCAAAAGGTACCTTGCAGAGGGCACCGTATGACCAGGGGCTTGTTGATATGAAGGATAAGGCCTCCGTGGTGGCAGCGGATAAGAAGCGTTTTGCTTTTGTAAATAAGGTTGTGGCTGAGGTGGAGACCCGTAAGGTGCGGACCAGAGATAAGAATTCCCAGGATAAGATTGATGCGGTGCTGACTCATCCCATTGCCGGTCTCGCGATTTTTGCGGTGATTATGTTTTTGGTGTTTGAGATTTCTCAGGCATGGGTAGGTCCGTTTGTGGCAGATGCGTTAGTGGGCTGGCTGGAGACGTTCCAAAGTTGGGTCGGCGGTTTCTTTGAGAATGCCAATCCGCTTCTTTCCGCTCTTCTGGTGGATGGAGTAATCGGCGGCGTGATTGCGGTAATCGGCTTCCTGCCGCTTGTTATGGTGATGTACTTCCTCATTGCGTTGTTGGAGGATTGCGGTTACATGGCTCGTGCTACGGTTGTTTTGGACCCGATTTTCAAGAAGGTGGGTTTGTCCGGTAAGTCCGTGATTCCGTTTGTTATTACCATCGGTTGTGCGGTTCCGGGTGTTATGGCGACCCGTACCATTCGTAATGAGCGGGAGCGCAGAGCTACCGCAATGCTGGCTCCGTTCATGCCGTGCGGTGCAAAGATTCCGGTAATTTCCCTGTTTGCGGGCGCATTTTTTGCGGAACATCAGGGTGTGATCAGCTTTGTGGTGTATTTGACCGGTATTGTACTGATTTTCCTCGGAGCTCTTCTGGTAAATAAGATTACGGGAAACAGTGCAAAGAAGTCTTATTTTATTATTGAGCTTCCGGAGTATAAGGTTCCGAGCCTTTGGAGAGCCTTTACCACCATGTGCGGCAGAGGCTGGGCGTATATCGTAAAGGCGGCTACCATTATTCTCGTATGTAATACGGTGGTGCAGATTATGCAGACCTTTACCTGGAGCTTTACAGTGGCAGAGAGCGCGGATGCGTCCATTCTTGCGTCTATCGCAGGGCCGTTTGCGTACCTTTTGGTGCCGGTAATCGGTGTACTTTCCTGGCAAATGGCAGCAGCAGCGGTGACAGGCTTTATTGCAAAGGAAAATGTGGTAGCAACCTTGGCGGTGTGCTTTGTAGGTCTTGAGAATTTGATTGATACCGAGGAAATGGCGCTTGTAGAGGGTGCAGGCGCAGAGGTGGCTTCCGTGTTTGCCATCACGAAGGCGGCGGCACTGGCTTACCTGATGTTTAACTTATACACTCCGCCGTGCTTTGCGGCCATCGGTGCCATGAACGCCGAGATGAAGAGTGCAAAGTGGCTCTGGGGCGGAATCGGATTGCAGCTTGGGGTAGGTTTTACCGTAGGTTGCCTGGTATTCCAGTTCGGTACATTATTCACCACCGGCAGTTTCGGTAAAGGCTTTGTACCGGGAATGATTGCCATTGCGGTATTTGTAGTGATTGTGGCAGCGATGATTGCCAAGACGAACAAGAGCCTTGCTGCGGAGAAAGCAGCAAAGCAGCATGCGTAAAAACGCGGAATGTTGCGGTAGGAGAGGCGTAGTCGGATGCCTGTGGCAGGTATAAGGTGGTGCACGGAAGGGAGCTGTTTATGGAAACTGTGATATTGATTTTTGTGCTTGTAGCCATTGTCGGCGGGGCCATTGCTTATATTGTAAGGGCAAAGAAAAACGGTGTAAAATGCATCGGTTGTCCGGCGGGCGGAAGCTGCGGACAGAAGATGGGCGGCTGTAGCGGATGCAGCAGTTGCAGCAGTGAAGGGTGCGGCTGTGGTTGTGGCGGAGAAGGCGGAAGCCATGGGGAAACGAAGTAGAGTATAATAGTCGAAGGTAGTTAAAAAGGGCCTCGCCGGGATTCGGTGGAGGTCCTGTTTATTTGAAAAACCATGCGCGGTTGTATAAAAAAAGCCCCACCGAATCCCGGTGAGGCCTATCGTGTTATTCTTCCAAATATTCTCCCAGTATCTCTCTTGCCAGAGCCCAGGTATCTTCCAGGGTAAATACGGTGTATTCCGCCCGTTTGTGAATGCCGTGAAGCTGCAACAGCTCCTCGGTGTATTCCGACAGGCGGTAGGTGGTATAGGTGCCGTCGCCTACCTGCTCGCTGTAGTGGGTGACTACCGGGATGACCGAACAGTCGGTGATTTCAAAGCCCTCCGGGGTTTCGGTGATGGTCACGTTTGCCATGCCGCCGAGAAGACGCGGGGCTTCTATTTGGCCGGAAATAAAATTGCCCAGAGAGTAGAATACCAGCATTTTTTCGCCATCCGGGCGGTCGATCCATTCCACCGGCTCCAGTACATGCGGGTGGGCGCCGATGACCAAATCCACGCATTCCTCTGCGAATAAATTGGTCCAGGCAATCTGGTTTTTGTCCGGCTCATACTCGTATTCGGTACCCCAGTGCGGAAATACAATTACAAAATCCGCAACCTCTTTTGCCTGCCGTATCTGGGAACGGATATAGTCCCGGTTGCTCCAGGTAAGTAAGGTTACCAGATGTTCTTTCCCTTCCGGGATTTTGATGCCGTTTAAGCCGTAGGTGTAGTTTAACATGGCAATACGAATGCCGTTTTTCTCAACTACGGTGACAGTATCCTGCGCTTCCTTTGATTCATAAATCCCCAAAACCGTAATATCCGGGTAGGTGGTTTTCCAAAAGTTCAGGCAGTGTTCCACACCCTTGTCCTTTTTGTCCATGGTGTGATTGGTGGCATGTAATACTACGTCGAAGCCTGCATTTACGATGGCATGTCCCATGGCATCCGGAGTGTTAAAGGTCGGATAGCCGGTATATTTGAACTGATCACCGCCGAAAATCGTTTCCTGATTGATGACCGCAATGTCCGCGGCACTGATTTCGTCGGTCAGATGTTGGTAAAAGTGGTTAAAGTCATAGGTACCGTCCTCCTGAAGACCGCCCTCCAAGGTACTGCCGTGTACCAAATCATCGCCTACGGCAAGTAAAGTCACCTGCCGTGGTGCAGGGGTAGGAGTAGGTTCCGGGGTCGGCGTAGGAGCCGGTGTAGGAGTCGGAGCCGGTGTAGGCGTTGCAGTCGGGTCCGGCGTTTTTGTAGGAGCCAGTGTCAGACTGCTGGTAGGAGTAGGAGCCTCGGTTGGTTGCGGGGAAAAAGCGGATTGTACCATGTTGCAGCCGCCCAGCAGACATACGAGGAAAAGCCCGCATACTGCAAAACGGGCTTTGGAAATCAGATTTGTGTTGTGAAAGCGTTTCATAGAAAACTCCTTTCGGGTGTATCTTTAGTAGCTGTCCCAAGTATCTTTCGGAAGAAACGGGAGCGAAGGGGTAACTGTAGTATCCGGATCAATTTCCGGAACAGAGGTTGACTCCTCCTCCGGGGCCGGTGTTGTTTGCTGTGCCGCTTCTTTCTGCTTCTGTGCGTATTCCTCCAGTTCCTTCATCATAAGAGCATAGTCTTCCTTTGAAAGAGACGGCCAGTATTCCTCCGGCACGGCCAAAAGATTGGTGGTGGGAAGAGCACCGTAATATTCCTCCAATACTAAGTCATTGTATTTCAGATATGTAGCCAGTTCTACGCCCACATAGCGGAAATGCCACGGTTCGAATTCATACCCGGTGATGTCGGTTTTATGTTTCGGATACCGTAAAATCCAGCCGTAACGGTGAGCATTGTTCAGAAGCCATGCATATTCCGGCGTCTGAATGATATCGAAGTTATTTTCGTAATCGGTGGCTTCGCAACAGAGGTCAACCGCCAGTCCTGTTTGGTGCTCGGATGTGCCCGGAAGGGCATGATAGCGGGTGACTTCATAATAGCCGTAGGTTTTCAGGTTCCATGAATAAATGGACTTTTGCAGCTTGTAGGAGCGGAAACCGCATCGAAGAACCAAATGAAGCCCGTCATCTTCCGCGGCTGTAAACATCTCTTCCAATGCAGTGGCCGCAATCGGCTGTAAATAGCGTCGTTCGTTGATTCCTTTGTGGTAAATCTCCACGTCAGGTTCTACCATGTACGGAATATATTTGGAAGGGAGCAGATACTCCTTATTTACTAAAAGTGTGTAAGTATCGGTATCTGTGTTAAGGGGTGCCGTTTCCGGATATTCAAAGGTAAGCTCTCCCGGTAAGAGGGACTGTGCCGTTTCCGGACCTAACGGAACCGGAGTCGGAGCCGCAGTAGGCTTCGGAGTCGAGGTCGGAGCCGGAGTGGCAGTCGGCGCGGGGGTCGGTGTCGGAGTGGCAGTCGGAGCCGGAGTTGCGGTGGCAATCAGCTCGGAAAGAGACGGGAACTGTGCCGGAGGGGTCAACTGTGTTGGTGCAACGGTCTTGCCCGGTATTGTGTGCAAAGAAGAATATGCCGGAAAACGGTAGTCTGTTTGCATATTTATACGAAAATCCGGGAACCCGCCCAACAGTAACGTATTTATCAT
>JAFTPY010000046.1 GCA_017463035.1 Lachnospiraceae bacterium | reverse complement strand
CTAAGGTGGTTATTGAAGAAGGCACGGTTCGGATTATGAAATGGTGCTGGATCGGTGGTACGGCAGTTGTGGTGCTTTGGCTCACGGTTTCCTATATCCGTTTTCTGAGAAAGCTGATTGGAAGCATACGTTTGCAAAAGGACGTGTATCTTGCGGATCGGATCCGTGCTCCCTTTACCTTGGGCTTGATTTGTCCGAAGATTTATTTGCCGGTTTCCTTACAGGAAGAGTATTATGAATATGTGATTTTACATGAAAGAGTACATATTTCCAGAAAAGATGTGTGGATGAAATATCTGGCGGTAGGCTTTCTGGGGGTGTTCTGGTTTCAACCCCTTCTGTGGTTTGCCTGCTACTTATTTATGAACGATATGGAAGAAGCATGTGATGAAACGGTAATACGCAAGGAAACACCGGAATTTCGGGAAGGATACGCAAGGGCATTGGTGGAGGTTTCCTTTCAAACGGGGAAGGTGCGCGGAGCGGCCGTCGGATACGGAAACGGTGCCATCAAATCCCGTATCACAAACATTATGAATTATAAGCAGGTAAGATTACGTGGGTATTTGATTGCCATACTGATGTGTGTAGTGTTTGTTATTGTTTCGGTGGCGGTTTCCTGGCAGGTGCCAAAAATCGTACATGGGATAAAATATGAAGAATACATGAATGAAGCTATGTCCGTGCAGCATACCGGAGTGGGAAAGGAATTTGTTACGGAAGAAAAATAAGGTAGAAAAGGAGATACTTTATGAAAAAATGGAAGATGATTTTAGCGTTATTGGTAATAGTCGGAATCGTATCGGTGAATTGTTCTGTGGCAGAGGCTGCGGAAAATGAAATGGTGGTGGTTCCGGTGGGAAGAAACGTGGAACTGATATCCGATGAAGAGCTGCCGGAGCTTTCTATGGGAGAAATCGGCGGAAGTACCGGGGAGCTTATGGGGACCAATGCGTCCTATTCGGTCTATCGATATACGGATACCTTTGAGTTTTATTTGAACGGACAATGGGTGGCAGAGGCTGATGTGGAAGCCATTGTGTGGCACTATACGGATGGCAAGGTTCATTTGTATCAGAGAACCATCAGTGTGTCCAGATTGGCGGATTATGACGCGGCAAGAATCTACGGAAGTATTGTAAATACAGACGGCAGCTACAGCTATACCACCGGAGACAGGGTTCACATTTTTGGGGATATGGCAACCTGGGTTTATGCTATTGACTTCTACGTATCCGATACCGAGGCATACTTTACCTGCTATCAAGTGTAATTTGTAAACAAAATCGGAATTTAAAAACAAAACAATCGTTTATCAGACAACCCAAAAGGACAGGCTTTACGCCTGTCCTTTAATTTTTTTCAACCATTTGCCGCTTCGTAAGCGGAAGTAACACCAGACACATTTTATAATTTGGTCAATCTTTAAGCAGGTGTAAATCCAGAAGGACGGCCAGCCGAATTTTAGTCCGGCGAGGTATCCTAACGGAATGGAGGCTACCCACAAAAACAGGATATCGCCTGCCATAAGGAACGTGGTGTCACCGCCGGCTCGGAGCACGCCCTTTGTCAGGATGGAGTTCATGGACTGGAAGATGTTGATGATAATAATCGCATTCATTAAATCCCATGCAATTGCTTTTGCCTCCGGTGATACGTCGTAATAGTTGATGATCGGACCACGCAACAGGAAGATGACAAGAGCAGAGAAACATCCGATGATAAAGCCGATAAAGAGGAAGGTATAGCCTTGTCTTTGCGCTTTGTCAATATCACCTTCTCCCATGGTATGACCGGTAATAATGCCGCTGGCATTGCAGACACCGGTGGTAAGAACAGAACTTAACTGTTGTACCACAGTGGTGACGGAGTTGGCGGCCACGAAGGTTTCACCGATGCGTCCCATAATCATGGCTACCGTATTATTACCGAAGGCCAAAAGGCCGTCGCTGATTAACACCGGAATACTGATACGTATGTATTCGCTTAAAAGATCCCGGCACTTCATAAAGACGTCCTTCAGACGATAGCGGATACGCTTATCGATAAAGAAGAAGTAACCGCAGATAAAAATAAGCTCAAATACGCGGGCAATCAAGGTGCCGAGAGCCGCACCGCCGATTTCCATACGCGGGGCACCGAGCTTACCGAAAATAAATACCCAGTTAAAAAATACGTTAACAAAAAATGCCGAAATGGAGCAGTACAGCGGGATTTTTACCTGACCTACGGTACGCAGTACAATGGTACAGGTGAGGGAGAGTCCGGTACAAATGTAAGTGGGTATCATCCACTTTAAATAAGTGATACCGTGGGTGATAATCGGTGCTTCGTCGGAATAAATCCGCATAATCCATTCCGGTGAGATGATGGTAACGGCGGTAAAGATAGAAGCAAATACTACCACGAAGCGTAGCATAATGGTGATAGTTTTCTTTAAGGAATGCTTATCCTGCATGCCCCAGAACCGGGAGGTCAGCACGGAAGCGCCCATACCGATACCCATGCAGCATATCATAAACAGGTTGATAAACTGGCCGGCCAGAGAGGAAGCGGAAATCTGTGCATCTCCCATTTTACTCAGCATGATAGTGTCCATCAGATTGATACCGACGGTGATTAAGGATTGTAGCGATATCGGAATGGCTATTTTTGCCATTTTCAGGTAGAGCTCTTTGTCACCGAGGTATTCTTTCAATTTCCATTCTTTTTTCATAAATATAACCTTCTTCTTGTGATTTTGCACAAGAAGTATTGTATCACAAGGGGGAAGAACTGTCTATCTTAAAAAAAATTATATTTCTGCAAAAAAATAAATTGTCAAGCAGAAAAAATTGTGATATAGTATCTATGTTATTTGAAACAATCTTTATTCCCAACGCAGGAGGATATCAAAATGAAAAAGGTATATGAAGGTAAGACAAAAGATGTTTATGCTCTCGACAACGGCAATGTAATGCTTAAGTTCAAGGACGATTGCACCGGTAAGGACGGCGTTTTTGATCCGGGCGAGAATTCCGTAGGTTTGACTATTGAGGGTATCGGTAAGGCGAATCTTCAGACTTCCATTCACTATTTCGAGTTATTAAAGAAGGCCGGCATCAAGACCCACTATGTAAGCGCTGATGTTGAGAACGCTACCATGGAAGTTCTTCCTGCTACTGTATTTGGTCACGGTCTTGAGGTTATCTGCCGTCTGGTTGCTACCGGCAGCTTCATTCGCAGATACGGTGAGTACATGGCTGACGGTACCGTTTTAGAAGGCGGTTACGTTGAGTGTACCTTCAAGAACGATGCTTTGGGCGTTCCGCTTGTAACCGGTGAGGGTCTTGCAGCTCTCGGTATTATGACCCCGGAGATGTTTGCAAGCATGAAGGAGCAGACCTTAAAGATTACCAAGATTGTTGCTGATGACTTAAAGTCCATCGGTCTTGATCTTTGGGATATCAAGTTTGAGTTCGGCTACAACAACAACGAAGTTATCTTAATCGATGAAATCGCTTCCGGTAACATGCGTGTTTACAAGGATGGCAAGATTGTAGAGCCGGTTGAGTTGACCAAGCTTATCTTAAACAGATAATAAAGAGAATAAAGTTTTTTAAGGGGCCTTCTGCGGACAAGCAGAAGGCCCCTTTTTGCGTGCAGGCAATGTTCGTGCAGGCAAAGTGAGCATAGAGGCATTGCACAAGTGTACTTGTGCAAATACCGAAATGCGAACGCGCCCACGACCGAGTGGCTTTGCCACGAGGTGGGGGGCACGAAGTGGTGCCTGCACGGAAACCGAAAGCGAACGCGCCCACGACTGAGCGGCTATGCCGCGAGGGTCCACAACGTCCGGGGGACGTTGGACTGGACGGACCGAAACGGAGTGTAGACGTGGGGAAGCGCGTAGCGCGAGCTTACACGAACTTATTTTACCTTGTCCTTTACACCCTGCTTTGCAGCTGCCGGTTCGTATTGGATGTCATATAAGTCATGATATGATTCCAGCTCCGAGGTGTTCATCGGCGGGCGGTACATCATACCGGTGAGTTCCGTGGCAGAGCTGACCTGCATGGTATCGATATCCGGAAAATCATCCTCCATAGGAGTGGAAGCCTCGAATACTTCCACGGTACGTTTGACATTATCCCGTTGCTTCCTACGTGCACTTTTTAATTTCTGTGGTGCACTGTGGGTTTGGGTACTGTCTTCGATGTGAGACCTAAGTTCACCTCCTTTAGGTTTTTTTTATAGTGTGAGCGGGTAAAATGTGTTTTATTCGATGAAAAAAAGAAAACCCCGATGTCTGAGGAGCTTGTCTACGAAACTGTAGACCGGACGCTTTGGACATCGGGGATTTTGGCAATATTGATTTGTAATGATTATTCTACAATACGAATTTCTTTGATTTTCGGCTGGTCTGCTGCAGCAACTGTGCCGTTTCCGTCTTGTACCGGGGTGTTTTCACAGATGGCATCTACCACTTCGATACCGTTTGTAACCTGACCGAAAGCTGCGTAGTTACCGTCTAAGAAGGTGGAATCCTCATGTACGATAAAGAACTGGGAGCTGGCACTGTTCGGAACATTGGCGCGGGCCATGGAGATGACACCGCGGGTATGGGACAGGGTATTTACGATGCCGTTTGCGGCAAATTCGCCCTGAATATTTTGCTCGGAACCGCCCATGCCGGTACCTTCCGGGTCACCGCCCTGCATCATAAAGCCGCTGATAATACGGTGGAAGGTCAGACCGTCATAAAAATTATCCTTTACAAGGTTGATAAAGTTGGTAACGGTAACCGGTGCCATATCCGCATCTAAGGTAAGAGCAATGGTACCGTAGTTTTCAATTTCAATTTCCACATTGTGCTTGCCGGAAAGAAGACCCTCGGAATCTCTGGTCAGCAGAGAGGTGTCCTGAGTATTATTCCCCGGATTCTGAGTGCTGTCTATTTCCCCGGTAACGCGGATATCCTTAATTACAGGCTGATTTTTTGCAAGAACCGTACCGTTACCGTCCTCTACCTTGGTGGAGGTACAAATGGCATCTACGATTTCCATGCCTTCCGTAACCCAACCGAAGGCTGCATAGCTGCCGTCTAAGAAGGTGGAATCCTCATGTACGATGAAAAACTGGGAGCTGGCACTGTTCGGGTCTTCGGTACGGGCCATGGAGATAACTCCGCGGGTATGATTTAAAGTGTTTGTGATACCGTTTGCAGCAAATTCGCCTTGAATGGTTTGTTGGGAACCGCCCATGCCGGTACCTTCCGGGTCACCGCCCTGCATCATAAAACCACCGATGATACGATGGAAAGTCAGACCGTCGTAGAAATCTGCATTTGCCAGATTAATAAAATTGGTAACGGTAACCGGTGCGAGATCCGCATCAAGGGTAAGGGCAACGGTGCCGTACTTCTCAATTTCAATTTCTACACCGTACTGACCGGAAAGAAGTTCGCCGGAATTTTGTGTTAACGTATCACCCGGAGTGTCCGGGGTTTCCTCCTTCCTTCCGCAAGCGGTAAAAGCAAGCACCATAGCGGATAAGAAGATAAGAGATAAAAGTTTCTTTTTCATAACATCCTCCTGGAAAATGCCTGTCGGCACAAAGTAGTTATAGCATAGCAGATAAATGTGTTAAAAATGTGTTGGAGAAAAAGAAGCGAAGGAAATGTAATTGTATATTTTTTTAGAGTATAGTATAATGAAGTCAGAATACAAGGGAGACTGTAAGGAACGATGGGATTCGTGATGCAGCTTCCCGGTGAGCGTTGCAAGGAGGTATTACTTATGAAGAAACATGCTTTGTTTTTATGCATTGTATTGGCGATTGTATTTGGTGTTGCAGCATGCGGAGGAGCAACGGAAGAGGAAACAAAGGGAAACGGAGTGATGACGGTAACCCCGGAACCGACCGCGACGCCGGAACCGACTGTGACCCCGGAATCGACCGCGACGCCGGAACCGACCGCG
>JAFTPY010000401.1 GCA_017463035.1 Lachnospiraceae bacterium | reverse complement strand
GTACTGTGAGCGGTACGGTTAAAAATCTTGGAATGGTAGATTTCAAGTACAAGAATACAGAAGGCGATACAAGAGCAGGCTCTGTTGCAGGTCAGGTATTGACAGGCGGTACTATTACAAACTGTTATTCCGTAGGACATTCCATTACAACAAAAAGCAATATTGCAGGTGGTATTGCAGGATGTACTTACGGCGGTACAATCAGCAACTGCTATGCACTTAATGGTAGTGTTACAGGACACGGTGACCGTTGGGGCGGTGTAGTTGGTGACTGTAAGAAAGACAGTACGGCACCTGATTTGGCTCAAACCTATGGTACTGTTTCCAATTGTTATACCGATAATACACGAGTAGCAAGCACGCAAAATAATAGTGCAAACATTACAAATTGTGCTGTAAAGGACGATGCTGCCTTTGCAAGCGGTGAGATTACATATCTCTTGAATGGTTCTTCAAGCGAAGATGTGACTTGGTATCAGACGTTGAAAACAGATACATATCCTGTGCTTGATAGCAAACATGGTATAGTATATTCTGTATTCAAGTGTGATGGAACGACACCGGCCGGATATAGCAATGAAAATAAGAATAAGTCGCATGCAGATGAAAATGGTGACGGCTACTGTGATGTTTGCGGAACAATTATTAACGGTATCGGCGTAAATCTGGCGGGTCATTCCGTCAGCCTGGGCGGTCAGGTCGGTATGAACTTCTACATGGATTTGGATGATTCCGTACTGGCAGATGGTGAGGCACATATGTTGTTTACCTTGCCGGGTGTAGAAGAACCGGTTAAGGTATATGTAAAGGATGTTAAAAATTCCTCTGTGAACATAGAAGAAAACACCTATTATGTATTCACCTGCAATGTGGCAGCCAAGGATATGGCAGGCACCATCACGGCGAAGATTGTCCGCGGTGACGGCAGTGAAGGCACAGAGTACACCTATTCCGTAAGAGAATACGCAGAAGATGTAATGGGAAAATATGGGGAATCCAGTAATGAATATAAGCTGGCAAAGGCAATGCTAAACTACGGTGCCTATGCACAGAAGTATTTTGACCCTAATGTTGCGGCAGGGGAGCTTGCAAATGTAAATTATCCGTATGAGGCAGGAGAATTTACGGTAACGACGAGCGGTATGAAGAACTATGTACCGACCGTAACCGATGAAAGCGAGATTCTGGATTACGTTGGCTCCACCCTGATTCTGGAGGCGGACATTAAGGTACGTCATTACTTTAAGCTGAAGGACGGACAGACCTATTCCGGTAACTTGACGCAGTATGTGGCGCAGCAGGAGAATCCGGTGGACGGTACCTATTACTACTATGAATCTGCCGGTATTACAGTGGCAAACCTTGGAGTGATGGATGACTATACCGGTGTGACCGGTATCAGCATCAGCTACTGTCCGTTAAGCTACGTCACTACCGTACTGGCAAATGAGAATGCGGATTTGGGAAATGATACAGCATTACAGAACCTGATGAAGGCCCTGTATCTCTATTACAAAGCAACGGTAGCACCTAACAATCAGTCATAAGGAGGAGCGAGAACATGAAAGAGAAGTATAACAGCCCGGAAATGGAAATCATCCTCTTTGAGTGCGAGGACGTAATTACCAGCAGCGGTGGCGGCGAACCGGTTGCCTATGCAGCCAACGAAGTACGGTTCTTACCGTTGGCGTATATCGACAGTATTGACGATACGCAGTGGAATTAATAGGGAGTAAAGAGGTGTTTTTTTGAGAGGCAGGCGGTTCTTAGGGACCGCCTGTTTGTTTTAAAATCGCAATATTCGGTCCAAAAACGCAAAGAAGACACATTTATTCGGTTGAAAAACGCAATATCTGATGGACTTTCCGGTTGGAAGATGATATAATAAACGAAAAGAGTTCTGGAAAGAGGGCATGTGTATGGAACGAAATGTATTAAGCAAATTATTGAAATGGAAAGAAAAGAAGAACAGAAAGCCGTTGCTTCTCACAGGCGTTCGTCAGTGCGGAAAGACATATCTGATAAAGGAATTCGGGAAAAATGAGTTTGAGGATATGGCATATTTTAATTTTGACGGGAATACCGGTTTGAAATCGGTGTTCGATTATGATTTTGACACGGAGCGTATCATCGCTGAGCTGGCAAATGTAATCTATGGGAAAAAGATTATTCCGGGGAAGACGCTGGTCGTTTTTGACGAAATTCAGGATTGTCCCCGTGCGATACAATCGCTGAAATATTTTTGTGAAAATATGCCGGAGCTCCATGTGATTGCAGCCGGTTCTTTGTTGGGGGTAGCACTTCGTAAGGAGGGGATTTCCTTCCCGGTAGGTAAGGTGGACCGTATCGGAATGTATCCGATGAGCTTTGAGGAGTTTGTGATTGCCGACGGAGGAGAAAAATACATTCGCGGGATGAAGACACTTGCATTTGAACGGGAAATTCCGGAAATATATACCGCGCCTCTTGAGAAGTATTTGAAGAATTACTATATTGTCGGTGGTATGCCGGAGGCGGTACAGACCTGGGTGGATTCCCACGACTACAAAGAAGTGGAAGAGGTTCAGGATAGAATTCTTAAGGATTATGCGGATGATTTCGGCAAGCATACAATGCCGGATACCGCAACGAAGGTGCGGCTGATTTGGGATGCGATTCCTTCGCAGATTGCGAGAGACAATAATAAGTTTATTTTTTCTCATGTAAAGCAGGGGGCGCGGGCAAAGGATTTGGAAGACGCGCTGGAATGGCTTGTGAATGCAGGAATCGCATATAAACTAAATATGGTTGCAAATCCGGAGCTTCCGTTATCCGGAATGGCGGATAATACCTATTTCAAAGTATATATGTCGGATGTGGGACTGCTCCGCAGAAAATCAAATGTGAATTACCGGACGATTTTAGAAGGAGATGCATCCTACATTCATTTTAAAGGTGCATTAACGGAAAATTATGTTATGACACAATTAAAGTGCATGGAAATGGAAAGCTATTTCTGGAGAACGAAAGCAGATGCGGAAATTGATTTTATTTCCGATTATGAAGGAGTGCTTCTTCCGATTGAGGTCAAATCGGCAGATAACACAAAGGCAAAGAGTCTGCATCTGTTCTGCAACAGATATCACCCAAAGCTGGCAATTAAAACCTCCTTGAAAAATGTGGGAGATAACAGGGATGGCGATACGCATGTGTGGAGTATTCCGCTTTATGTTTTTTTTAGATTAAAGGAATATGTGACATATGAGATGGGATGGTAACGAATTTTACTCAAAAACAACCAATTATACGCAAGGCCCCACAAGGGCCTTCTTCTAATCCGAGCAAGGAAAACTATAAGAATTGCTATGATTCATCGTCAATGAAATGTCCGGCTGTAAAAAGCATTCGGGATGAGCAAGAAGGTTTTGGCATAAAGAAAAATGCTGATAGAATTCGTCGTTTCCCTTGTAAGAAAAGAACAGATATGATAAACTAAAGTAGAAATTTCAAGGGAAACTAGAGAGCGATTGATTACTGACGTTATAATGAGAATTTATGGCAGGAGGAATTCAAAGTGAAAAAAGTAAAACCAAACAAACTCGGAAGGAGAATAGTAAGCATTATTCTGACCGTTGCTTTAATGGAGGGACTGGTGCCCGGGAATGTGCTGACGGTATC
>JAFTPY010000045.1 GCA_017463035.1 Lachnospiraceae bacterium | reverse complement strand
TATATTCAGTTTTATCGGCGCAAGAGCAGGCTTAATATGAAATACAATGCGACTGTCCGTATCATTAATCTGTTCTTCGTGTAACCCTTCAAATAACAGCGCCAATACAATACGGTCTAATCCATACGTTGACTCAATAATATACGGAATATATCTTTCTTTTGTGGTTTCGTCAAAGTATTCCATCGATTTTCCGGAATACTCCTGATTGCGCGTAAGATCGAAATCGGTTCTGTTATGAGTTCCGTTAATCTCACCCCATCCAAACGGAAAGTGATATTCAATATCACATGCTTCTTTTGCATAATGCGCTAATTTGTCATGATTATGAAAACGTAACTTTTCCTCAGGCAATCCAAGGCTTTTAAAAAACTCTATTCCGTACTCTTTGAAATACCGGTAGAGTTCACTGTCTGTACCTTCCTTGCAAAACGTCTGATACTCCATCTGTTCAAACTCAATCGTCCGGAATGTGAAATTTTTAGGAGTAATCTCGTTGCGGAATGCTTTTCCGATTTGTCCTATACTAAACGGTAATTTTGCTCTCATGGAACGCATTACATTTAAGTAATTTACATATTCACCCTGTGCATTTTCCGGTCGTAAAAAGATGCAGCTGGAGCTTTCATCCGTCACACCTCTTTTGGTTTCGAACATCAAATTGAACTGTCTGATATCCGTAAAATTTGACTTCCCGCATGCCGGACACGGAACATGATTATCACGAATAAATGTTATCATTTCCTCCTGTGACATGGCATCCGCATTGACACTTTGGTCATAGTCCTGAATCAAATTATCCGCTCTGTGTCGTGTCTTACATTCTTTACAATCAAGCAATGGGTCTGAAAATCCGGCAAGATGTCCGCTCGCTTCCCATACTCTCGGATTCATCAGGATATCCGCATCCACCTCATAACTGTTTTCTCGCATCTGAATAAAATGATATCTCCAGGCATCCTTCACCTGATTTTTTAATCTCGTCCCCAAAGGACCGTAATCCCAAGTGTTGGCAAGTCCTCCGTAAATCTCACTTCCCTGAAAAATGAAACCATACTGATTGCAGTATGCAACCACTTCTTCCATCGAAAAACTACGTCTCTCCATCATAACTACCTATCCTTTCTTTTTGAAATTGATAAAGAATTGCTTTGTGCGCTTTTTGCTTCAGCTAAAAAGGAATAAAAAAAGACCCTAAGTATAAACAAAATATACTTAGGGCGACTATCACCGCGGTTCCACCTAAATTCAGATAAACATCTGCGCTTTCTCATAGTACGGATTTCACATCTTATACTACATTCCTTTTAACGGTGGAATTCTCCGTCGGACGCTACTTGATTCACTCCGCTGCTCCAAGACGCCTTCCATGTGTTCTTCATAAGGGTTCACACCAAACACCCTCTCTCTGAAATCGGAAAGACATGTACTATCTCTTTTCATCGCATTTTCTTTATTGGTTAGGAGTATATCTTATTTTGATCCATCTGTCAAGGATTTTTTCCGTTACCCAAAGGCTGTATTGACATTCAAAACCTATAAGAGCTATTTATCCGAACTATACGTCCACGAAACATTCGTCCCGGAAATCAAAAGCACAAAGGATAAATCCGGATATTCTTCCGTAGAAAAAACATCCCATACAATTCCTTCGATTTCCGTTTCTGTTTCAAAGCTGCCTAACACCGAGTTCTTCGTAAGGTCACCGGTTCCCGGCTGATACTGCTCATAAACAAACAACTGCCCGTTCACAATGGCATAAAGCTTCTCCCCCACAAATCCGGCAGAATGATTTCTCGATACATACAAGTAATATTTCCCGTCAATAAGTGCGGCTACCACGTTATCGTTGCCTATCACCGAAAAAAGCTCCGTTCCGACTCCGCATATAAACGCCGCCCCATCCTCCGGCTCCATGGAAGTCGTATTGCCAGTACCGTCGGTGTACACCGTCGGCACTCCGCAGGTCACCTCACCAATTTTTTCTCCAATCAATTCTGCGGACACCTCCGTCACCCGCCAGTCTCCGATATAACTAACACCGTCAAGTTTAATGAAATCCATCCAATCCACGCAAACCACATACTGCATGGATTCCTCATTATCCTCAGACATGCTATTGTCTGCGCTCTCCGTCGGATTCGACGACATTTCTCCGCCGTCCGGTTGCTGCTTGTTACAACCCACGAACAAAGTCATAAACACCAATAGCAAAACTACCGATACTGTTTTTTTCATAACCGCTACCTCCTTAAACTGTCCTCTGCTAATTAGACGAAATTAAGAGGTAAAAAGTTCCATGTATCCTTCCGACAGTATCCTAACTATAACCCCTTCTTACTGTCTCTCTTATCATGAAAAACAATCCCCCGCCTGTCCTTCACAAAATCCTCCGCGGAGGCTTCCTCTCCGCCTACGATATTGGATTTGCTCAAGCCGTAGGCAGTTCCTCCCGCCGCGTTGACCAGCCCTAACACAAGCCCGATAACAATTGCTAATACTATTTTAATCATGTCATATCCTCCCTGTCATTTGTGTACGATGTCATACTTCCCGTAGACATACGATACCTTCCCATTTTATATTTTTTGTAGCCAGAAACGCCGCCTGCCACCATAAAACCGGTAATCGCCGCCAAAATCAGAAAGGCCGGATACATATTTACGCTCAGAATACCGTACACCAAAGCCATGAAAATCGGGCATGCAATCAGGGAATTCTTAAGAAACTTCTTTACAATCCTCTTTTTCTCAACCGGGAGGTTCGCCACCACCTTTCCCGTCTGTCCGTTTACCATAACCAATTCTCTGCCCGTATCGTATTTCAGATTCACAAAATACGCCGGAAGCAACCCATAATCCACATTTTCAATCTCATAATCCTCATGCACATTCTTTATTGTGTAATTGGACAAGCTTCCGATGGTCCTTTTATTTACACGAGGGCAGCTGTCCAGAATCGCATCATCCAGATATTCCCGGCACCGCTTCACATTTGCATTCTTAAGGGCCTCCACCGGGACATCATACCGGTCCGCATAATACCCGGAAAGATATGCCACATCAAAGTCTGTCAACTCATCCGTATCAAAGGGCTCTAATCTTCGGGACATCTTATTATTTAACCGCGCAGACGCATCTAATGTCACCTTTTTAAAATGGCAGGAAGCATCCCTCACATAACGAAACGTCCCGTCGTCGTGGGTCGTTGCCTCCACGGTCATACTTCTGCGGATATACGTATCAAACAGCCAATAGGGCATGTAAATTCCGTGGACCTTGTCCACCGTCAGCTCCCTGATTTTGTCCGGAATATAATCCCCCTTCGAAAAGTGGGTTTTGATGGACGTTAACGCCTGCTCTTCGGTCAGCTTGAAGGGAATAATCCACTTCGGCCGTGCTTCCTTCGACACACGGTCAAACACAATGGTGGATGCCCCGCAGAAGCCGCAGAAGGTAGAGGCTTCCGTACCGGAAAGCATCAGCTTGGCACCGCAGGTTTTGCAGTGATACAGACTCGTTTCCATAACCGCTTCCGACTCACCTTCATCCTGCGCAAACTCCAGCACCGGCTGCGTTGGCCGTTTACGCATAAGAATCGGAAGCGCATCTTCCTTCTCCTTTTCCTCATCATATTCCTGCCGTCCTTCCAGCTCGGAAAAATCCCCTTCCGCCGTTTCCCACCGGCAGAAATCACATACCACCTTTTTCAGCTGCGGATCATAGGCAACCTGCCCTCCGCAATTCGGACACTTTAAACTCATACTCCGTTCCTCCCGTAATTGAAATTCGCTTATTTCATGATTCGTTTTGATAAATGAAGTTCTTTATCATCTACATATCCAAGTTTACTGTATACAGATTGTGCAACAAAATTTTCTTGTCCTGTTAAAAGCTCGTACTTGTGAAGAGGATAATTCTTACTGCAGTAAGCTTCCGCAAAAGTAATCATTTCACTGGCAACCCCTCTTTTTCTATATGTTGGCTTAACATACACTTCCGTAATTTCAGGCATATAATCATCATAACAAAATGACTTTTTCAACTGTACACAAACAAACCCCACTAACATATCTCCTTCATCAGCAACGATAACTATTTCCTGCTTATTATTCATAAGAGAATTTCTAATATTACCTATACTTGTTTCACCCTCACCGTTAAATTCGTTATTTAAGATATTTAATTGCTCTGCATCATTTACAGTTGCTATTCTTACCATTACGACCTCCGTCAACTCATCTTATCCTTAAACCGTAATCCAATACCGTTTCATCTCACACCCGTCAACCTCTATCGTCTTCTCGAAAACTCCACCGTTGGCAAATATTGTTTTCTCGCTGGCGCCATTTCTGACATCACAAGTAACAAGAAGCTTATCAATTCAATCTGTTCCATTCTAACAGCTCCCCGTTCAAATTCAGTTAATTCTCTCTCTGATTCTCTCTGCTATTCCAGCACTGACTTTTTTAACGTCGCCCCCGTAAGTCCACCCAAACCCGTCTCCGTTATATCTCGGAAAAATATGCAGGTGATAATGCCCCACGTCATTAAACGCTCCGCCGTTCTGCATCATACTGTACCCATGGGGTTTATAAACATCTTTCAATGCAGACACGATTTTCTTTGATACTATCATCAACCGGGAAAGTGTTTCATCCGGAATTTCATCCACATCCAAATAATGTTCCTTCGGAACAAGCAAAATGTGGCCCTCATTGATAGGGTCCATATCCATAAACGCCATCACCGATTCGTCTTCATAAACGAAATCCGTTACCAATTTATCTCTACTACAAAAAACACAAGCCAAGAAAACACCTCCCAAAGTTCCATTCTGCGACATTACTTATAAAACAGATTTTAACACACTGCACGTACCTCTGCAAGTATTTCCCCTGCACCCCACTTAACTCCATCCCCTCTGAAAGTGCTGTCACAACAAGTACATTCCTTCCGTGCAGGCTTCGTGCCTTGCCTGCCCCCAACCTCGCGACTCTGTCGCCCGGTCGCGGGCGCGTTCGCATAGAAAAAGATTTTCGGAAACAAGTTTCCAAAATCTTTTTCTACACTCACTTTGCCTGCACGGAAAAAGGGTGCCGCATTTTCTGCGACACCCTAAACTACAAGGTCACGGCCTCTCTTCGGTCTTCTGCATATTCATAATCGCACACGCCGATAAAAGATTCTCCTTTTGCAGTCCTTTCAATGCATCTACAAATACCAGATGCTTTTGAATCTCTTTATCACTTTCGTAGGTATCCCCAAAGCAGTCATCAAAAATGACATATCGTTTAATCCAAGGGTGCTCTTCCAGATACCGCTTAATCTCACCGGTTCTGTTTGCTATACTGTCATCCCACGGGGTAACATCCTTTATCTGTATACCCGCTTTTTCAAAGGTCGCTACGAGATTATCCCAATTCGGAATAATCTTTTCATATCCCCGTTCACATGCCTTTTCTCTGAATTTCAAAGAACCGTATCGCCAATCCGAAATAATCACTACCTCTGCCTTTGTTCTGTCTAGCAGCGCTTTTAAATTCTGTACCGCCTCCGGAAGCAGTTCCTGAACCTCCCGTTTCGAACTGAAAATGTCCAGTACTCCGTCAATATCCAGGAAAATCGTAAAACGATCCCCGGCTATCATTTCTTCTGCTTTCTCAAGAATATCTCTGCAATACTTCTCGGTTTTCTCAATATCGGTTGCCAACTCTTTCACAATAAGGTCGCCCTCTCGCAGAGCAGCCTCGTATTGAGTTGTACTCAATTCACCGGAAGCAAAGGCCGCATCCAATTCATCCCTATCCTTGATACATACATCCCCCTGGGGCGTATGCACAACATCCAGATACTTATCTATGTAATAAACAACGCCATCATCATCAATCCCTGTTTCTTCGATTACATCAATATACCAGACACTGACACGACGATTCGGCAAAAAATATGCGCCGATACATCTTGACCTATCATCCGGGATAATCGTAAGCCAAATCATATCTTTCCC
>JAFTPY010000400.1 GCA_017463035.1 Lachnospiraceae bacterium | reverse complement strand
TTTTGCTTGTTTGTAATTATGTTTGTGGACATTACTGAGAGAAGAAAAAATGTACATAAAAATGTACATTGTCCTTGCTATTATGATGTTAGATGCTTTATAATTGGATGTAGATATTGTGTGGAATTGGAAATGCCGGAATGAGAGGTGACAACATGTACGCAACAGGAACCAAGAAAATGCTTAATATGCTGATATTGGACATTTTAAAAGAGTATTCTGATGAGAAACACCGATTGACGCAACAGGAGATTATTCGGTTGTTGAAAGCCAATTATGAGATGGAATGCGACCGACGTTCCGTGAAAAACAACGTGGAATCGTTAAAGGAAATGGGATATGAAATCTCTATGGAAGATGGGTATTATCTGATGGAGCGGGAGTTTGATGATGCGGAACTTCGTATGCTGATTGATAGTGTCCTGTTTTCGAAAAGCTTAACGCAAAAACAGGCAAAAAACTTGATTGATAAGCTACGTGCACAGGGAAACCGCTATTTTTCCGCGAAAGTAGCGCATGTCAGCAATTTGCCGGAGATGCAGCATGGGGATAATAAGTTGATGTATGCTCTAGACAAAATAAATGATGCGATTGCAGAAAAGAAAAAAATAAGCTTTATTTACAATTCTTATGGAAAGGATTTCAAACTTCATCCGAAAAAGGAAACGGCATATATTGTTAATCCGTACGAGCTTGTGGCAAATAATGGGAGGTTTTACCTGATTTGTAATTCCGATAATCATTATGATTTAGCACATTACCGGCTGGACAAAATGACCAGAGTGGAGATTCTGGAAGAAAAAGTAAGACCTAAGAAAGAAATCAGGGAATTTGCAGATGGATATAGTCTGCCGAAGCATATGGCGGAGCATATTTATATGTTCAGTGGGGCAAGCGTGCGGGTGAAATTGCTTGTTCCGGACGGGTGGATGAATGAACTGATTGACTGGTTTGGTAAGGATTTCAGAATCCAACCGTCCTCAAAAGAAGGAATGATGGAAGTAGTGGTGCAATGTAATGAAAAAGCGATGTTATGCTGGGCACTTCAGTACGGTCAGTATGTGGAGGTAATGGAACCGATGGGGCTTAGGGAAAAGGTAAGGAAGGCTGTTTCAGATATGTATGAAAAATATAATGAATAGGAGAATTCGAGTATGGTTGATTTGGGGTTTTGCGAACAGATAGAGGGCTTGTTAGGTGTAGGAAACTATGTGCCGGAACTTTTAATTATTTTACGTGAGCCACATGAGAAGGACAATGGATAAAACCAAATATTTTGGTTTAAAGGAGAGGTGGAGAAAAAATATTGTGGACAGAAAACGGAGTCGGCTGGCACTCGTTTTTGCAATATATATACGATTCTTGCTAACAAAATATTAGAGATAGAAGATGAGTTTGTTTTGCATAAGTGTGCTTATATGAATTTGCATCCTTTTTTTGGCGGGAAGACAACAGGTGTGGAGTTTGGAAGTGTTTTAAAACAGTTAGAGGAGTTATCTTTAGAGACGTGTGCAGGAGAACCTGTTGATATATGGCGGAATCGAGAAGCAAGTGATGTCGCAAAACATCGTATTCAGATTATTCAGCGAGCTATTGATTGCGGAGTGAAAAATATTATTACGACGGAAGATATCTATTCAGTAATTAAAAAGCAGTGGAAAGGAAGGGATGAAAAAACGTTTGATTTGGAGTATAAAAAAAATAATCACGAGCCAAAAACGTTTCATGTTTGCTGGCTTGGGAAAAATAAAGAAACGAGGCTAATATCTTTCAGACATCCAAGTTATCCGTCAATTAGCTATGAGTGTATGAAAAATATGCAGATTCCGTAAGGGAGTAAATAGAAGGAATAGAGGGGCTTATAGATGCCCAAGAGGATAAAAAGAAGGCTCATAGAGTTAGAAAAGAACTGGAAATGCTTGTTACGTTATTCAGAAGGATAAAAAAGAAAGCAATGAAGTTATCGCGCATGAACAACAGGTTATAGGTGAGTTTGATTTAGCAATCGATTTGTTGAAGAAGTTTAGAAATAATATTGATATCACGGAAAGAGAAGGAGTAAGACATATATCTGATATGGTGAAAGCACTGTAATGGAAATAAGATATGATAAGGAGAGATGAAGATGGTTAAATTAATTGAAATACCGAGAGATGAGTATTGGGTTAGTAAGTTGGAAGATTGTTGGGAGGAACTTGTAGTATCTAATAGTTTTAACAATGATTTTTTTTGTGAGTTATGCGCTAGAACATATGAGTTGTTTCGACATTATCTTGATGTTGATAGGATTCCAAAAGAATTAATAAGATTGATTTCTATTATGGGTGCATTTATTTATAATAAAAAAGGAACGCCATTTTCTAATGCTGATATTGTCAGTGCTATAGCCAAAACACTACTATGCCTATTAGAGTGTGATAATGAACTCGACGAGATTGTAAATGTGAAAGAAGAGATTTTGATACTATTGTATGAAGAGGAAAAGTACCCGATCAGTACGAATACGTTTGATTTCTCACAAATTATTAATCGAGAAGAAGCGGATAAATAATTGCATGTTTAGAAAAGGTCTCAACTGAGGCCTTTTTCTTTTTGCTCCCATATAATGATGTACAAAAGAATGTACATACGGTTATGGTACAAATATAACAGAAGCGTTGTTCAGATACAGTAGAAAAGGGGTATTCAAACATGAGAGCCATTAAGGAAATTTGTAAAGAATTAGCAAATGAACTGAATATTATGTTACCGGAGAATGTGAAGTCTTACGAGAGTCGATTGAAAATGAGTGATATCATGCCAGAGGAAGAATGGAAACAATCAGGAGTGACATGTCTTGCGGCATGTCCTTCCATGGGGAAGACATCGTTGGCAATCGACCTGGCACTGGACGCAGCACGATGGATGGAGAAGCCGGTAGTCTTTTTTTCGCTAGAGTCATCGGAAAAACGGTTGATTGAAAATATGTTATGTCATCTGAATGCTTTTGGCGGACATTTTTCTTGGAAGGAGATACCCAATCTGGCATCTGCCATTGCGTATTTAGAACGTCTGAATATCTTCATTGATGCTACGGATGTATTGTTTAATGAGAAAATGTCAGGAGGAAGTTTTGATGATTTATGTCATGTCGGATTTACACGGCTGTTATGAAAAGTATCATAAAATGTTATCGCTGATTGATTTAAAAGAAAAGGATACTCTTTATATTCTTGGTGATATTGTGGATCTTGGACCGGATGTGATAAAAATATTAATTGATTTGATTCACAGAAAGAATGTCATTGCACTGCGGGGAAATCATGACCACAAAGCCGGAATCATGTTAAACCGTTTGATGAAACCTAAGGAATCAATTGCAAGAAACCGGTTTGAAAGGCAGTTTGACTTCTGGATTTCCGATGGAGGGCAGCCGACCTATGAAAGTTTTCTAAGGTTAGAGGAAGCGGAGAAGGTCAATGTCTTGAATTATTTATTGGAAATGCCATTTTATTGGAAAGTGGATGTAGTGGGGCGACGATATCTATTAGCCCATACCGTGCCGGAGAGGGAGAAAATGCCGGCCATGCCGGAGTTGTGTGCGTGGTGTTCGGGGAGAGATTATATTTTGGGAGAGCCGGATTATGATGAAATATATTTTGATGATGTAATGATTGTGACCGGACATACCCCTACTGTGCTGATTGACACAAATTTCAATGGGAAAATATGGAAGGGCAACAACCATATTGCGGTGGATTGCGGAGCTGTATTCGGAAATCCGTTGGGATGTATATGTTTGGACACGATGCAGGAGTTTTATGTAGAGTAATGTGATTGGGTGCTAATAAAGCAGCAGGATTCTGTGGAAAGGGAAAAACTGAAATGATAAAGTATATTGTACATATAGACGGAGCAGAGGAACGATTAAGTGCTTTGTGTGAAGCGTCCATAAAGGACAAGTTTCAAGGGGGCGAGTCCATGGCTGAGCGTGTAAAGAATCGTTTGGATAAGGAAATGGAATCTGTGGCCAAAAATAAATTTGCGACGATTTATCTTCACCATTACGATTTGATTCATGATAATCAGCTAATACCGTCACAGTATTTTGTATATGGTACGGCGGCAAGTTCTGTTATATGTTTTCTGCTGGGAATTACAAAAGAGAATCCGTTGGATTTGCAACTGCCACTATATGACGAGTTTTTTTCGGGAGTAGAAGGAACAAGAGAACCGGAAATCGGTCTGGAAGTAGATATACGAGTTTATGACAAGATAATACAATTAATCAATGGTTTGCCGGGGGTACAGAAAGGAGTACCTAGTTATGGTAGGATACTGATTATTCCGAAGAGGAACAGTGAATTTGAACCCTGTGATATAGAGGAAGACCTATTGTATCAGTATGCTATATCGGTAAATTCAGAATGCACTTTCTTGGCACAACTGGAAGAAAAAACGGGTGTTTATTTGGCGGATGCCGATATTGGTGAGACTCTGCGTAGAGTGACGTCGGGGAGATATTGCAGAGAAGATTTGTTTGAGAAGCTCATGGAGTATGGCGTTGAGAGAAAACAGGCGTTGCATGTTTCAGAGGTGGTGAAAAATGGGTACGGAAGAAATGAGATTGTTTTTTCTAAGTGTGAGGAGATATTGAGAAAACACAATATTCCCGAGAAAATGATAGAGGAATGTCGAAAAACAAAATTCTTGCCGTCCAGAGCCTGTGTTGCGGAAGAAGAACAAATTCAAGTAAGATTGTGGTATTATAAAACGAATTACCCGAGGGAATATGAGGAATTGTTCGCAAAGCTGTCTTGATACGATATGCGAAGGAGGAGATACAGATGTTCTATAGAATTGAAGCGTATCTTGAAAATATGGAATGAAGTGAAAGGGAGACGTATCGGGTTTGTGTAGTAGAGGTATAAATTATGGATTTGTTTTGTTGATTACTTCAATTAGTGATATAATAAATGTGTAAATTTTGATAGGAAAAAAATGGATTTTAAGGAGGGAAATGTGTTTGAATATATCAAAGAGATATGACGCGTTAATAAAGCAATCTGTTGGAAATGAACATATGTTGGCAGATTGCTTGTACTATAATGAGTGCTATTTTAAGGAATTAAGCAGAGTGCTGGAAGAAAAAAACTTGCTTAATGCTTTTGGCGCATTAGAGTTTAGAGAAATGTCAAACGGTGGAATTAAGATTTGTGCGGTTGCTTCAAGTTCAAGGATAGGCTTCTTATACGGAATGCAAAACGGAATCATAGGCTTTGAGAAAGATGATGTAAGAAACGGAATATGCCGTCCGCACTACGACAATTATGATGATAAAACAAATACCTTCTATGAATATAAATGCCATGAATTTGTATCCGACAGGTCGGATCATAATTGTTTCCGATATAATCAGGACGGATATAAAAAACTGTTATCGGCACACTTTTTCTTGGAAGGGGCTGATGTGGATTGCCGGGATTTGTTCAAGTCTTTTGGGCTGGAGCCATGTATGTTCTTTGATTTTAAGCAATTCCTCTGTCATGTATTAGGAATCCTGAGCGTGGCTAGCTATGAGGTGCCAGCAAATTTACAATATGTGATGTTTGTCCCGAAAAAGAGCATTCTTGATGATCCGGCGAATCGAGATATTGCTGACTGGAAGGAAAAGCTGGAAACGCAGATTAAATATATTTTTGGAGAAATGGGAGAGAAATCTGTAAGAACATGTAATGGCGAGCGCGGCTTGCTTAAGGATTTTGTCAAACTGAAATTTAAGTATCAGGATATTTCAGAGATAAGAGATTTTATTTATGAGAAACTATAATGATGACAGAACGAAGAAACAGGGGTAAAACCGGGGTACACCAAAAACAGAACCTCTACAAACCGGCTAATACAAGGCTTCTGAGTCTGTACCTAATATGTCACAAAATGCGGTGCGACAATATTTTATGCGTCTATGTAAAGATGGAAAGCTAAAAGATATGATACCGGAGTGTATTATATTCCAACGAAAACGGTGTTTGGAACGGATTCGACTTTATCAAGAAACCTAGTGATTCAAAGAAAATACCTGGAGACAAAAGACGGAGAGGTTTGCGGTTTTTATACCGGAATGCAGTTGTTAAACTCGGTAGGATTAACGACACAGGTTCCGGCTGTTTATGAAATATCTACGAATGCGGCAAGCAAGGATTATCGGGAAGTGAATATAGCCGGAGTACGAATTGCACTTATTAATCCCAGAACGGAGATTACAAAAGAAAATCGTGACGTGTTGCAGTTCCTGGATTTATTGCTTGCGGCAGATACGGCTGCGGAGGTCTCTGAGGAAGAATGTAAGAAAATAATCGGACTTTGTAAAAAGAGGATGAACATCACAAAGGAGAAGGTAAAAAAGAATATTATATATTATCCGGAGAGAATTTACCGTTGCTTGTACGAAAGAGAGGTGTTCTGATGTATTTACATGAGGATAAATCGGTCTTTTTTTGGAGATGGATTATAAGTGAGAATGCAGAATAAGAAAAATGTATAGAGGAGAGCTGTTTTTTTATGATCTATTTGAGTAGTTTTGTATTAAGTGAGCGTCAGGTAAAGAATCCTAATATTTATCCGTATAATGTTTTTCGGGGGAAGTATATTGAGCCTTTTGTGTTCACACCGATAACGGTCTTTTACGGAAATAACGGTTCCGGGAAATCATCGTTGTTAAATATTATTGCAAACAGGTTGAAATTAAAGGGGAAGGAGTATCCCACGAGCAATTCATACGGTTTGGTGGATTACTGTGGTTTGTTTTCTTCGGAGTGTTCCTATTGTTTAGGAGAGGATGATTTCGGTCAAGCAATAAGAAGCTTGCCGGAGGCCAGTCGCTATATTAAAAGTGAAGATATTTTGTATGAAATAAAAAAGATTCAACAGAAACAGGTATTATCTGACGGAATGGAATACGATTGTGTACAAAGAGGAATGTCTTTACAGGAAGCCAGGCAGTTTTTAGCATCGAAAGAGGGGCGAAAACAGGAAGCCTATATCATGTTTGCACAGGAAAAGTATTCGAACGGGGAAACCTCGCTGCAATATTTTGAAAAATATTTGCATCCGAATGCCTTGTATTTATTGGACGAGCCGGAGGTGTCACTTTCACCCGCAAATCAGGTGGCTATGGCAGAAGAGATTAATAAGATGGCGAGATTGCTGGAGTGCCAATTTATCATTGCGACCCATTCTCCGTTTATGCTTGGAACATTAAATGCCAAAATATACAATCTTGATAAAGATGACTATGATGTTGCAAAATGGAGTGAATTGGAGAATGTACGATACTTTTATGAATTTTTCAAAAAGCATAAAAAGGAATTTGAATAAAATCTAAAGATAGAATGGAATGTTTCGGCTAAAATTCAATCATAATGTAAATCAGCCGAAGAATGAAAAAACTGGGGGAAAACCGGGGGGATGTCCAAAACAAAAACTCTATAAACTGTATAATACAAGGCTTCTGAGAGAATGACGTAGTACTCGACTCCACTCAGGTCCATAAAAACAGCACTGTAGGTTTGCCCTACGGTGTTGTTTTTTGTTGCTTAGAAAGGTGTCGAGAACTGTATTGTTTGAGAGCTCTGCCTTCGTTTGCGTCGACCGGAGCGGAGAACGATTCTCCGTGGATTTTTACTTGTTAGAAGTAAAGTATGTGTGATATAATTAGAGTGAAAAATTTGAATTTGGCGAATTGATAAGAAAGGAGTATACAAATGAAAAGACTCACCTCAAAGCAACTAAGAACCATTCGGATTTTTGTAATAGTTGTTGGAATTCTTATTAGTTTTTTTATTTGGTTATCTTGGCCAGATGTAATAAATAACAATCCTCTTTATCATGTAGGTAATGGAAGATATGGCTCGAAGATAGGTGCACTTTTAATATTGTTGATACCATTGTTTGGTTTTTGTCCTTCTGGCTTGAACGAAGAAATTCATTCTACAGACCCAATAGAACGGGCTGAATTGCAGGAAAAGCTTGACAAAAGAGCAGAAACAATTCGGCTTTATGTTGCATTTTTTTGTAGTATAGTAGCATGTCTTGTTATGCTTGGTGGACTTTTTCTTTGCTAGAATAATCTGTAAAACAGTTCGATAATTTCCAATTTTTAGGGAACGGAAACTTTGAAGTTTGTGGAGGTGAAAATAATGAAGGAAAGATTATTAAAGGCATTGTTTGTGTCAATTACAGTTGCGTTGGGTATTACATTGGTATCAATTTTGCAAAATGAGGATTTTTCTTTTGTAAAATCAGGACTCTATGCAATTGTTGCATTTATTGTCGATTTTGCTTTTTCTAATATTTTTGAAAAAAAGAAAAGGTGAATTTTGTCTTTTGTAAGGAACAGAAACTTTGAATTTGACGAGGTGAGGAAATGCTTGAATTGTATGAACCTCAGGTTGAGGACTTGTGGTTTAAGGAAAAAATGATGGGCGATGAGCAAACCATGTCTTACAATCATGCCTACGGAGGTATAATCCCTTTTCCCAAAGAATACTGGGCAGATTGGCATGACAGATGGATAACAAACCACAATGGCAAGCGCTTTTACAGATATATCAAGGATAGGGATACGTTTGTCGGCGAGGTAGCATATCATTTCGACGGAGAAAGACAGATTTACATTGCTGATGTTATTATTTATGCTCCGTATCGTGGAAAGGGATATGGTCGCAATGGATTGTTGCTTTTATGTGAAACCGCAAAGGCAAATGGCATTAGGGAACTCTATGACGATATTGCCATCGACAATTCTTCTGTTGCACTATTCCTTAAATGTGGGTTTGTTGAAGTTCTGCGAACCACCGAGTATGTTTTAGTAAAAAAGGAATTGTAAGTTTAACAAATTCCAATTTGTCGAGTACAAGAAACTTTCAGTTTGTCAGAGAGACAATATCCAATTTTCAAAAGACTGTAGTATTTGTGTTTTACGCATTATTAAGAAAGAAGAGGTATCGTATGTTAGAAGTAGGAACAAAGGCACCTGATTTTGTGTTGCAGGATCAGGATGGGAAGTTGCATAAATTAAGCGATTATATCGGGAAAAAGGTTATTTTGTATTTTTATCCGAAGGACAGTACATCGGGCTGCACAAAGCAAGCATGTGGATTTTCTGAAAGATATCCTCTGTTTACGGAGAAGGGAGCGGTTGTCCTTGGAATCAGTAAGGATTCCGTGGGTTCCCATAAGAAATTTGCGGAAAAATACGGATTGGTATTCACTCTTTTGGCAGATCCGGAACGTAAAGCAATTGAAGCATATGACGTATGGAAAGAAAAGAAAAATTGCGGTAAAGTGTCCATGGGAGTTGTCAGGACAACCTATCTGATTGATGAACAGGGAATTATTGTGAAAGCAAATGATAAGGTGAAAGCAGCAGAAGATCCGGAAAAAATGCTGCAGGAATTAGAATAATTGACAGGCTGAGAGGAAGTAATCGAACTTCGGCCCACGAACCTGATTTGAATAATACCAACGTAGGGAAAATTACTGTAAAGATTACGGAAAATTACCAAATCGGAGTTTTTCGTTAAAAGGGAGGATTGCATATGATTTGGTTATGCGGAGATACGCACGGAAAAATTAACATTGATAAAGTAGAGTTCTTTTTTGAATATCGGGCAGGAGACAAGGTGACGAAGGATGATTATCTGATTATTCTCGGAGATGCCGGAGTTTGTTGGGACGGTGGTGTTAAGGATTCGGAGGTACAGGAATTACTGCATAATTTGCCGTGTACCGTGCTTTGGCTTGACGGTAATCATGAAAACTTTGATGAGATCGGGAAGTACCCGGTAGAGGAGTGGCATGGCGGAAAAGTACAGTTTATCAGAGAGGATATCATTCATTTGATGCGGGGACAGATCTATGAAATCGAAGGAAAAAACTTTTTTACCTTCGGAGGCGGCAATTCCATCGATAAAAGAATGCGGATTCCGTATGTGTCCTGGTGGCCGGAGGAGATGCCTTCGGAGGAAGAGTACGAGGAAGGGCTGCGAAATTTGGAAAAAGCGGATTGGACGGTAGACTATGTGTTGACCCATACCTGTCCGGAATATATTGCGCATATGCTTGTGACGACCGTTTATCCGGGAGAAGGGGAACTTCAGAGGTATTTCGATGAGCTTTCGCAACAAGCTGAGTTTGAGATGTGGTATTTCGGACATTGGCACCTGGACCAGACCGAGGATAATTTCAGATGTCTTTGGGAGGATATTGTGGAGATTGAGTAAGGAATGTCGCTATATTGTTTGACAACGTTGCTGTTTCGATGTATGATATATTTATGCAAAAATGTAGTTATCTATGATTGTTAAAATATGCAAAATCATAGATAGGAGGAGGATTTTATGGAAGTAAATTTTTTTCTGCCGGGATTACGCAGAAATTACCCGATAAACGTTACGTTTATCCGTTTGCTTAAAGATTACCCTGAGTTTTTCAGAGAGGGTGTGAAAATCAGTGCTGTATTTGGTGAATTCCCGCCGTCATTATGGAACGGAGGAAGAAATTCCAGACCGGATATGTGCGATGAGAAATTTGTGAATACCTGTATTAAGTCTATGAATGATTTAGGGGTGGCGGTTCGTTATACATACACCAATGTGTTAATCGAAGAAGAGGATTTGTCTGATCCGTTCTGTAATTATTGCTTAGGTGCGGCCCATAACGGTATGAACGGAGTGATTTTGGTTTCTCCTCTTTTGGAGGAGTATGTACGCAAAAATTATCCGAAGATGCATATTATCAGTTCCACCTGTAAATGTATTAAGGGTGTAGAAGGCGTAAATGCCGAACTTGAGAAGGATTATGCTATGGTCGTGTTAGATTATAACATGAATAACAAGTTCGATGAATTGGAACAAATTACGGATAAGAGCAGATGTGAGATTTTGGTAAATGCTCTGTGTGCTCCGAACTGTCCGGCGAGAGCTGCACACTATAAGCTGATTTCCGAAAATCAGAAGATTATTGCAAAGAGTATGAGAGGTCCGGGCGCGCAGAGCGGACAGCCGGTTCCGTTGAAGCCGTGGGATTTTAAGGGCTGTAAGGGTGGCCGCAATATGTACGCGATTACCGATTCCTGCAACTATGTGTCTCCGGAGGATATTTGGGAGAAGTACGTTCCGATGGGCTTTAAGCACTTCAAGCTGGAAGGTCGTACCGACAGTATCTTTAATGTAATCGAGGTATACTGCCATTATATGATTAAGCCGGAATATCAGGGGAAGGTTCGTTTCATGCTCTATGACAGAATGGAACAGTTAAAGATTATTCAGGTTAATATGCCGTAAGGAATTAAGGAGGCTTTTATGGAAGTTAAATTTCATTTGCCCGGGTTACGAAGAAATTTCCCGTTGAACGCTTTGTTTGCAGGTATGCTTAAAGGTCAACCGGAGTTTTTCAGAGAGGGCGTTACCATCGGTTCCTGCTTTGGGGAGTTTCCGACATCTTTATGGAACGGCGGAAGAAATTCCCGCGGGGATCAATGTGCCCCGGACTATGTACAGGCGGTTATTAAAAGCTTAAACAGTTGGGGAATTCCGGTCAGATATACCTACACGAATATGCTGCTTGAAGAAGAGGATTTGGCAGACCCGTACTGCAATTTTTGCCTGAGTGCGGCGCACAACGGAATGAACGGTGTTATTCTTGTATCTCCGCTTTTGGAGGAATATGTGCGTAAGAATTATCCGAAAATGAAGCTTACCAGCTCTACATGCAAGCAGATTAAAGGCGTGGACGGAGTAAATGCCGAACTGCAAAAGGGATATGACATGGTTGTGTTGGATTACAACATGAACAATCATTTTGATGAGTTGGAGAAGATTGAGGACAAGGGAAGATGCGAGATATTAATCAATGCTGCTTGTGAGCCGAATTGTCCGAGACGCGGAGCTCATTACAGACATATTTCCGAGAATCAGAAGAATATTACGAAGAATCTGAGATTGCCGAAAGAGCAGCAGATTCCGTTAAAGGAATGGGAATGTAAGTATGCCTGCGGCGCACACCAAAACGTGCATACGATCCGGGATTACAGTACGTATGTATCACCGGAGGATATTTGGGAGAAATACGTTCCGATGGGCTTCAATAATTTCAAGATTGAAGGTCGTACCGACGATTTGTTTGTTGTACTGGAGGCCTATTGCCATTATATGGTCAAGCCGGAATATCAGGGTCAGGTACGTATTATGATGCTAAGAAATATGGAAGATAAGAACATAATACAAGTAATGAATCCACAGCCGTTCAGGTAAGGGAAAACAAAATATGAGAAAGAGGAGCAGATGTCCGATTCGACATCTGCTTTTTTAGAAAAATGCGCATTCCCTATAAAGTAAAAACGCTTCGCATTCTTTGTTCAAAGAAAGTACATCATAAATATTGATTATTTGGTGAAAATATGGAAACGTTTTCTTAAGTAAAATAAAAGAATATGAGTAAAAATATAAGAAATATTGGAAAATCAACAAAAAAGTAGAACGAAAGGTGAAAAATAATAGTAAAAAAGTACAAAAAGGTATTGCTTTTTTGAAAAGAATGTAGTATTATATTGGTAAGCAACGATATTTTTTTACTGTTGCGTGTAAACGTTTCCACGAAAAGGGAATGACAATTTACTCAGGAGGTAAAGGATATGAAAAAGAGATTATGGGCACTTTTCATGGTGTGTGTACTTGCAGTTGCATGTTTTGCAGGCTGTGGTGCAAAAGACGAGGGTAAGGTATATTACCTGAATTTCAAGCCGGAGCAGGATCCGCAGTGGCAGGCTTTGGCAAAGTCTTATACCGAGCAGACCGGTGTAGAGGTAACCGTGGTTACTGCGGCTTCCGGTGAGTATGAGACTACGTTGCAGGCAGAAATCGAGAAGGCTGATGCACCGACCTTATTCCAGGTGAACGGTCCGGTAGGACTTGCAAACTGGAAAGATTATTGTTACGACTTATCCGGTTCTGCTCTGTACAATGAGTTGACCAGTGATTCTTTCTCTTTGAAGGAAGGCAACGAGGTTCTCGGTGTTGCTTACGTTATCGAGTCCTACGGTATTATTACCAACAAAACCTTGCTTGCAAAAGCAGGTTATTCTGTAGATGACATTAAGTCTTTTGCAGATTTAAAGAAGGTTGCCGAGGATATTACCGCACGTTCCGCTGAGCTTGGCTTCTCCGCTTTCAGCTCCGCAGGTATGGACGGTTCTTCCGATTGGAGATTTAAGACCCATCTTGCTAACCTTCCGATTTACTTCGAGTATCAGGCAGACGGTATCGGAACCACTAAGGCAATTAAGGGTACTTATCTTGACAACTATCGTGCAATCTTTGATTTGTACATCAACAACAGCACCTGTGCACCGGCTGAGTTGTCCGCTAAGACCGGTGACGACTCCAGAAATGAGTTCTTGCAGGGTAAGGCAGTATTCTTCCAGAACGGTTCCTGGGAGTACGGTAGTTTAACCGCAGACGGTGCATACACCGATGATGATTTAGCAATGATTCCGATTTACACCGGCGCAGGCGATGAGGCTAAGCAGGGACTTTGTACCGGTACCGAGAATTACTGGTGTGTAAACAAGGATGCTTCCGAGGCTGACATTCAGGCTACCTTAGACTTCCTTGAATGGGTTGTTACCTCTGAGGAAGGTACCAAGTGCATGGCAAATGACATGGGCTTCGTAATTCCGTTCAAGAACGCTGTTGAGTCTCCAAACTTATTTGTAAAGCAGGATAACGCATACACTGCTGAGGGTAAGACTCCGGTATCCTGGAACTTCCCGACCATGCCGTCCGAGAACTGGAAGAACGGTGTAGGTTCTGCTCTTACCGCATATGCGGCTGATCAGACCGATGCAAACTGGGATGCGGTTGTAAAGGCATTCGTTGAGGGCTGGAAGACCGAGTATGAATTAATTAAGTAATTTGAATCATTCAGATTGAATCTGGTATGGAATTCGGACAGGCAGGAGCCCTGCCTGTCCGAATTTTGCTAAAAAACGGAGGGTTAACATGGAAAAAGTTTTAAAAAAATATTGGCCGCTGTTTGTTGTCCCTACAATGGCGGCGTTCACAATCGGATTTATTGTTCCGTTCTTGCAGGGCTTATATCTTTCCTTTTGTGAGTTCACTACAATAAAAAAAGCAAAATGGGTAGGGTTTGACAACTATATCAGAGTGTTTACGGATGATCCGGAGCCGTTAATGGATTCTCTCGGATTTACTGTGGCATTTGCTGTGGTGTCTATTGTTTTGATTAATTTGATCGGATTTTTATTTGCTCTTGTGCTGACAAGAGGATTAAAAGGAACGAATTTGTTTCGTACGGTTTTCTTTATGCCGAACTTAATCGGAGGCGTGGTTCTCGGTTACATTTGGCAGATTTTGATAAACGGTTTGCTCTCCGTAGTGGGAGAACCGCTACTTGCATTGAATACAACTGCCGGCTATTGGGGTTTGATTATTCTCATGTGTTGGCAGCAGGTCGGATATATGATGATTATTTACATTGCGGGATTACAGTCGGTGCCGGAGTCTTTGATAGAGGCTGCCAAAATCGACGGAGCAACGTCTTTACAGACGCTTCTAAAAATTAAGATTCCGATGATTATGCAGTCGGTTACTATTTGTGTATTCCTGACACTGACGAACTCCTTCAAGCTGTTTGATCAGAATATGGCACTTACCAACGGTGAACCGATGAATACCACCACGATGTTGGCATTGAATATTTACAAGACCTTCTATAACCGTACCGGTGCTCAGTGGAAGGGCTTGGGACAGGCGAAGGCGGTTATTTTCTGTATTTTGGTTGTTTTGATTTCCTTTGGGCAGCTTAGAGCAACAAGAGGTAAGGAGGTGCAACAGTAATGAAGAAAAAAATTGCGGACGGTTTACTGACTGTTGTGATGCTGGTACTTGCAGTATCGTTTTTGTACCCGATTTTTCTGATACTGTTTAACTCGTTTAAGGAGGAAACCTCTATTTCTACCAATACGGTATTCAGTCTGCCGACGGCAGAGACGTTTGCCGGATTAAAAAATTATTGGGATGCGGTGACCTCAAAGGGCTTTTTTGTAAGCTTCGGGTACAGTTTGTTGATTACGGTTACCTCGGTTGCGGCAATTTGTTTGTTTTGTGCTATGTGTGCGTGGTTTATTACCAGAGTACAGAATAAGTGGACAAGTGCAATCTACTACTTATGTGTATTCTCTATGGTAGTACCGTTCCAGATGGTAATGTACACCCTTTCAAAAACGGCAGACACATTAAAACTAAATACACCGTGGAATATTTGGATTATTTATCTCGGATTCGGTGCGGGACTTGCGGTATTTATGTTTACAGGCTTTATGAAATCCATTCCGCTTGAGGTAGAGGAAGCGGCCATGATTGACGGATGTAATCCGGTTCAGACCTTTTTCCGTATTGTATTTCCGATGTTACGTCCGACTATGGTTTCCGTCGGTATTCTGGAAGCAATGTGGGTATGGAATGACTATTTACTTCCGACGTTGGTATTGGATATTAAAAAGTACAGAACCATACCGATGCTGATTCAGTACTTTAAGGGCAGTTTCGGTAAGGTAGAGATGGGACCGATGATGGCAGCGATTATGCTTACGATTATTCCGATTGTTATTGTTTATCTTGCCGGACAGAAGCATATCATTAAGGGTGTTGCCGCAGGTGCGGTAAAGGGCTAACGGACAAAGAGAAGGTGACGGGATGACAATAAAGGATATTGCCAAAGAAGCGGGGTATTCTGTAGGGACGGTGTCCAGAGTACTGAACGGTTCGGAAAATGTTTCCGAAGAAGCAAAAAAAGCGGTAATGGACGTGGTGGAAAAGTACCACTTTCAGCTGAACAGTAACGCGAAGTTGTTGAAGCAGCAGAGTAATCAGGGGATTGCGATTATCATTAAAGGTGCACAGAATATGTTATTTGCTGCGTTATTGGAACCGATGCAGGCATTAATCGAAAAGCATGGTTATGCCAGTATGATGTTCTATATCGGAGAAGAAGATAACGAGGTTCGTGTGGCACAGCAGGTGTGCAGAGAGCGCAGACCGCTTGGGATTTTGTTCCTTGGAACAAACCGGGAGTATTTCAGAGAGGACTTTCACCGGATTACGGTGCCTTGTGTTATGGTTACAAACACGGCAGAGGGACTTGATATGCCGAATCTGTCTTGTGTAACCACAGATGATAAGGCGGCGGCAAAAACGGCGGTAGATTATTTGTTTTCCGTCGGTCATAAAAATATCGGTGTGCTGGGAGGTATGGTAGATATTTCCTATACGGCATACAGCCGATACATGGGTGTAAAGGAATCGTTTGCCGAACAGGGAATTCTCTTTAATGAGGAACGGCAGTTTGTGTCTGCTTTTTTCTCCATTTCTGCGGGATATTATGCAATGGAGAAACTGTTGGATAAGATGCCGGAAGTCACTGCGGTGTTTGCTATGGCGGACGTGATGGCAATCGGGGCGATTCGTGCTATTTATGACAGAGGGTTACGGGTACCGGAGGATATTTCGGTCATCGGCTTCGACGGTATTGATGTAGGACGCTATATGGCACCGAGACTGACTACGATACGGCAGCATAGAGAGGTTATTGCGAACCGAAGTGTGGAAGTATTGATTGATTGTATTGAAGGACCGATGAAATGTGTACGTGAGGTGGAGGAGTTCCATCTTGTTCCGGGAGAAAGTGTTCGACCGAGATAAACATGAGGAGGTGAGTCCTATCAGAGCAAGCGGAGTATTATTGCATCTGTCTTCTGTTCCGTCACCTTACGGAATCGGAACTATGGGGCAGAGTACGAGGAAATTTATAGATTTTTTGAAAAGAGCCGGTCAGAGATATTGGCAAATTCTGCCGGTAGGGCAGACCAGTTACGGGGATTCTCCGTATCAGTCGTTTTCCTCTTTTGCCGGAAATCCGTATTTTATCGATTTGGATATGTTGACGGAAAAGGGACTGTTGAAACGCGAGGAGTATGAGACTCTTGACTGGGGAAACGAAGCTGATAAAGTAGATTACGGAAAGCTTTATGAATTGCGTTATCCGTTGTTGCGTCTTGCGGTAAAACGTTTTCGTTCACAGGAAAGCAAGAGTTTTGAAGAATTTTGTGATGAGAATAGAGAGTGGTTGGATGATTATGCTTTGTTCATGACCATAAAAGGAATGAACGGAGGTGCATCCTGGCTTCAGTGGAATGAGGCGGAACGGAAACGGAATCCGCTCAGAATGGAAGAAATTCGGACGACACAGGAAGCGGAGATTCTTTTCTGGAAGGTAGTACAGTTTTTCTTTTATGAGCAGTGGGAAGAATTGCGTGATTATGCAAACCGAAACGATGTTTCCATAATCGGAGATTTGCCGATTTATGTGGCCTTGGATAGTGCGGATATTTGGGCAAACCCACAGTATTTTCAATTGGATGAGAATTTAATGCCGGTACAGGTGGCAGGATGTCCCCCTGATGGATTTGCGGAGGGTGGACAGCTTTGGGGTAACCCGTTGTTTGACTGGGAGGCTTTGGAGGCGGACGGTTTCTCTTGGTGTATTAAGAGAATCGGGCATTCCTGTCGTATTTACAATGTGTTGCGTTTGGACCATTTCCGTGGTTTTGAATCTTATTATGCGATTCCGTACGGAGACCCGGATGCCAGAGGCGGTCACTGGGAAAAGGGACCGGGAGATAAATTGTTCCGTGCACTGGAGGCACGTCTCGGAAAGCAGAATATTATTGCGGAAGATCTGGGATTTTTGACTGAGCCTGTCAGGGAGATGTTAAAAAGCAGTGGCTTTCCCGGAATGAAAGTATTTGAACTTGGATTTGACAGCAGGGACGGAAACGGTTCGGAGTATTTGCCGCATAATTTTATACAAAACTGTGTGGCTTATACCGGAACCCATGATAATGATACAATCCAAGGATGGTTTTGTACCGCACCGGCAGGAGATGTGGCTTATGCTTGTGACTATTTTGGAATCAAAGATCGGGAAGATGGTCACTGGGATATGATGAAGGGACTCTGGTCCACGGTGGCGGATTTGACGATAGTACAGGCACAGGATTTGCTGGGGTTGGGAAGTGAGAGTCGTATGAACCAGCCGTCCACTTTCGGAGGAAACTGGTGCTGGCGGGCGTTGCAGGGAGCATTCACAACGGAGTTGGCAGATAAACTTCGCAGTAATATGAAGTTATATGCAAGATAAAACGGAAGAAATTGCCCTTCTTCGATTAGGCGGGGAATTGTAGTGATACAATTCCCCGCTTTTCCGTTTGTTGAAAAAACATACACACTTAATATTATTGACGATTATTTAAAAATATTATGATATACGAAAATAGTATTGCAATTTTTAAATAAGCTTGTATAATGTAGGTAACAATGAATCCGTAAACGGAGGAAATGCAGATAAATCAAGGGAAAAACGATTTGGCTTTATCTGCGCAGGGTTGCAAAGGAGGATGCATATGGAAGTGAAGAAGCACTCGAAGATGGCCTGGCTATGGGAAAATATGAAGGGGTACAGGCTGATTTATCTTGTGGGTATTCTTGGAACTATCGTATACAATGCGATGCAGTTGACGGTTCCGTATATTACCCAACAGATTATCGATACCTTCATAACAGATGAACATGCAGCGGAGAATATGAAGACTCAGACAGGGTTCTTTTTCCAACTGATTATTGCCATGATTGTTTTGACGTTTGTCAGAACGTTGATTGTGTATCTGGTATGCATGGATGTGGAGCACGTATCCCAGAAGGTATTATATCGTGTAAGAACCCATTTGTTTGACAAAATCGAACGTCAGGATATGAGCTTTTATAATACGTATCGTACCGGTGATTTGATGACACGTGTGACCGGTGACCTGGATGCGGTGCGTCATATGATTGCATGGGTTATCCGTTGTATCGTGGAGTCCTTTGCGCTTTTGTTTGCGACTACCGCATATTTCATCTATATGGATTGGCGGCTTGCCGTAGCTATTTTGGCAATCGCACCGTTTATTTTAGTTGTTATTGTGCTGTTCCGAAATAAGGTGGCACCGAGACATAAAGAACTTCGTGAAAAGCTGTCTCATTTAAATACGGCGGCACAGGAAAATATTTCCGGTAACCGTGTGGTAAAGGCTTTTGCGAGAGAAGAGTACGAGATTCGGAAGTTTGACGAATGCAGTGTGGATTTCTCGAAGACCAATAAGAAGACGGCACTTACCTGGGTTACTTACTTCCCGTATATTGAAACCTTTGCAAACTTAATGTCCATCGCGCTTTTGGTTGTAGGCGGTTTGTTCATTATTAACGGAAGCCTTACCATGGGTGAGTATGTTGCATTCTCGGGTCTTATCTGGGCAGTACAGAATCCGATGCGTAACCTCGGTAATATCATGAATGAGTTCCAGAGATTTGCGGCTGCTTCCGATAAGGTTATGGAGATTTATTACTCTGAACCGCAGATTGTGGACAAGCCGGATGCGATTGATTTACCGAACCGTTTTAAAGGTAAGGTAGAGTTCAAAAACGTCAGTTTTAAGTATGAAGACGGAAATCTTCCGGTATTACATAATATTTCCTTTGTGGCGAATCCGGGTGAGACGGTGGCAATCATGGGTGAAACAGGTTGCGGTAAGACATCCATGATCCAGCTGATTCCGCGGTTCTACGAACCGACAGAAGGTGAAGTACTGGTAGACGGCATTAATGTAAACGATATGAAGCTGACCCAGCTCCGTAAGAATATCGGTCTGGCGACTCAGGATGTGCTGTTGTATTCCGATACCATTGACGGAAATATCGCATACGGTGACAGCAGCCTGTCTAAGGATGAGGTCGAGAAGTATGCAAAGTATTCTGCTGCTGCGAAGTTTATCAATAAGATGCCGGATGGATATGATACTATTGTCGGAGAGCGTGGTGTAGGTCTTTCCGGTGGTCAGAAGCAGAGAATTTCACTGGCAAGAGCTTTGGCGGTAAAGCCGGCAATTCTAATCTTAGACGATACCACCTCTGCGGTGGATATGGAGACGGAAAAGCAGATTCAGCATAGTCTGAAAGAACTGGATTTCCCGTGTACGAAGCTGATTATCGCACAGAGAGTTTCCACGACAAAGTTCGCGGATAAGATTTTGATTATTCAGGGCGGTCGGATTACCGAAGAAGGTACCCATGACGAATTGGTTGCCAAGAAGGGATATTATTACAATCTTGTGCAGTTACAGACCGGGGAGGAGGTATAACTATGGCTAGAAGAAATACTTACAGAGAAGATGAAGTCTTAGAAACCCCTTTTGATTACCACCACCTGTTACGTGCTTTTGTCTATATTAAGAAGTACTTAGGAAAAATGATTTTCGCGTTTGCTTTAAGTGCCATCGGTGGTATAACCGCTTTGTTCGGACCGAAGATTACCCAGATAGCGTTGGACGAGGCAATTCCGGACGGAAATGTAAGAAGACTGTTCATGTTGGTAGCTATGCTTTGCGGTTGTTTTATCCTCAGTATTATTTTTACGACGATTCGTTCCAGAATTATGATCAATGTCAGCCAGAATATCATTTACGATATTCGTAAGGATTTATTCGAGCATTTGCAGAAGCTGCCGTTCCAGTATTACGACGACAGACCTCACGGAAAGATTTTGATACGTGTTGTAAACTATGTAAATTCCGTGTCGGATATGTTGTCCAACGGTTTGATTAACGTGGTATTGGAAATCATGAACCTTGTGTTTATTGTAATCTTTATGTTCTGTGTGGATGTAAAGCTTTCGCTGGTTGTATTGGCCGGTGTGCCGATTTTAGCTGTGTTTATGTTCTGGATTAAGAACAAGCAGAGAAGAGCGTGGCAGCAGGTTTCCAATAAGAACTCCAACCTGAATGCATATCTGCAGGAGAATATCGTAGGTGCCAGAATTACCCAGATGTTTGCCCGTGAGGAGGAGAATGCGGAGACCTTCGCAGAGCTTTCCGACCGTTGCAGAAAAACCTGGTTTAAGGCGGTTATGTACAGTAACCTTGTATGGCCGGGTATCGATAATATTTCTGTATGGGTAAGAGCAGCGGTATTTATTGTGGGTCTTTACTTTATGGGAATCGGAGAGGTGAGTCTCGGTGTAATTGTAGCAATTACCTCCTATGCCGCACGGTTCTGGCAGCCGATTATGAATCTCGGTAATATTTTTAATAACTTTATCAATAACATCGCTTATCTGGAGCGTATTTTTGAGACTTTGGATGAGCCGGTAACCGTAGATGATGCGGAAGATGCTACGGAGATGGCACCGATTAAGGGTGATGTTACCTTTGAAAACGTAACCTTTGCATACGAAGAAGGCAAGGACGTGTTAAAGAATGTGTCCTTTACCGTAAAGGCAGGTGAGAGCGTAGCTCTTGTAGGTCCGACCGGTGCAGGAAAGAGTACCATTGTAAACCTGATTTCCAGATTCTACAACGTAAATCAGGGGCGCGTCTTAATTGACGGACAGGACATTTCGAAGGTGACCTTACATTCCCTTCGTTCCCAGATGGGTATTATGTTACAGGACAGCTTTATTTTCTCCGGTACCATTGAGGATAACATTCGTTACGGAAAGCTGGATGCAACCACCGAAGAGATAATTAAATCCAGTAAGACAGTATGTGCGGATGACTTTATTACCAGATTCCAGGACGGTTATCAGACGGAGGTAAAGGAGAGGGGCTCCCTTCTTTCTCAGGGACAGAAGCAGCTGATTTCCTTTGCAAGAACCTTGCTTTCCGACCCGGCGATTCTGGTGCTTGATGAAGCAACCTCCAGCATCGACGTGCAGACAGAGAAAGCATTACAGCAAGGCATCGATGCAATGTGTGAAGGAAGAACCTCCTTCATTATCGCACACAGACTTTCTACCATTAAGAACTGTGATAAGATTATGTATATTGACCAGGGCGGCATCGTGGAATGCGGCAGCCATGCGGAACTTTTGGCAAAGAAGGGCTATTACTACAAGTTGTATACCGCGCAGATGGATGACATCGCGTAGAATGTACAGATGGAATATGGGATAGGGTAAGCATCGGTTTATCCTATCCTTTTTTCTTGGATAAAATGTTATGTGGTCTTCTTTTTGCGATGTGATTGTGCTATAATGTTCGCAGAGGGCGGAGGTGTGCCCTTTGCGAGTCTTAGAAAGAAAAGCTTTACAAGGCTTTGTTGAAAAGAAAAGGTGTTTACATTTTGAGGAGGTAAAAAGAATGAAGCGACTGAGGATAAAAACATGTTTTATTTTACTGTTGTTTTGTATAGGGGTGTTGGCGGGCTGTAATAAAACAGAACCGGGGATAGCGGAGCCGACGGGAACAGCAGCACCGGTAGAGGCAACAAATGTACCGGAAGCAACAAAGGTGCCGGAAGCATCCAAGGCCCCGGAAGTGACGGAGACCCCGAAAGCTACGGCGACACCGGAACCGACAAAGAGACCGGTACCGCCAAGCGGCGAATTGACCGGCTGTTCGGCGGAAGAACTGACGGAGATGATGACGGTCGGATGGAATCTGGGAAATACTTTGGACAGTACCGGGGATCAGGTAACCTTTGATTCGGAGCCGAAGAAGGCGGTGACTGCCTGGGGAAACGAAGAGCCCACCGGGGAATTGTTTGAGGCGGTAAAGGCGGCCGGGTTTGATACCGTGCGTATTCCGATTACCTGGTATCAGCATATAAGGTATGATGCGGAGGAAGGTCATTACGTAATCAATGAGAAGTGGCTGGAGTATGTGAAGAATACGGTGGATTATGCCTATAATCTTGATTTGTTTGTTATTATTAACGTGCATCACGAAGATTGGGTGAATGCACCGAAGTTTACGGATGAGTCTTATGGGGTGGCGGAGCAGATACTTACGGAAATCTGGGGTAGCGTAGCAGATATGTTTGAGGACTATGACCAGCATTTGATTTTTGAATCCATGAACGAACCGCGACAGACAGGCCTCGGAAGTGCTGTGGAATGGGGCGCGGGAGATGCCAAGTCCCGGAAATACATAAATGACCTGAATCGGGTGATGGTTAATGTGGTGCGGGGACAGGGCTCTGCAGCCAACAAAGAGCGTCTGATTATGTTGCCGGGATATGCGGCATCCAATAATACGGAGACACTGAACGCAATTGTGATACCGGAGAACGGCGGAAATATCGCGATTTCGGTACATGCATATTACCCATACTTCTTTGCGGCGGATACATCGGATAAGGCCAATCATGAGTTCCCTGGAAAGAGCGGTTACGGAGAAAATTACGAGTCGGCGATTAACTCTTTGTTTTCAAAGTTAAAATCTGTTTCGGAAGGAAAAGACGTTCCGCTTATTATGGGGGAGTGCGGTGCATCGGATTTTAATAATACGGACTCCAGAGTAAGATGGGCCACCTATTTTCTCACCAAGGCGAAGGAAGCAGGTATCGTGTGTGCCTTTTGGGACAATCAGGCGACTTATAACGGTACGGGAGAGGCTTACGGCTTACTTTGCCGGAAAGATTATACTTGGTTTGAAAATTCGGCACCTGTAGTTGAAGCAATTATGAACGTATACGGAAGAGAAAGTAAGCTTCCGGTTCATGTGACAGCGGTACAGAAAGCCTTCGACTGGGCAGATATTCCGGTGACGGAGGACTGGGTAGAAATTTACCGCTCGGAGCAGGGGGAGGAGCTGGCTGCATGGGGGAACACCTGGCTGGAAAATTGGAAACCGTATGTTGCGCCGGAGTATGATATTATGTTAATTTATCAGTCGGATTCCGAACCGTATATGGTATTACAAGGCGGTTGGCATAAGGTTTATTCGGAAGAAGGAGACAAGCATCCGTATATGCGTCGGTTTACCTTTGACGATGTGACAGAGACGATGACCGCGGAAGGTGTTAATTTAGAAGATATGACCGGATATTTTGCCAGTGCAAGTCAGAGTACCATGAAATTGTACGGGGTGTATGCAGTACCTGCGGCAGCGGGTTCAAATCCGGGAGATACAACGGAAAATGAAAAGGAAGAAGGAGAAATTACAGTGATACCGACAGAAGAAAACGTAAGAACAATCGGGCGTACACGGATGCAAAAGGATACCCTTTGGATGGCACTTTCCGGATCCGGTGCGGAGTTTTCCGTAACCGGAACAAAAGCCGGTGTTACTATGAAGGCAGACAGCAGTGCAAGAGGAGATGAGAGTAATCGTACGCGGGTTGCTGTGTATTTGGACGGAGTCAGAGTAGCGGATGAATTGCTTTCTAAGGCAGAAACCATAATTCCTGTATTTGAAAGCGAGACGGAGGAAAACCATATTGTACGTGTGATAAAACTCTCCGAATCGGCTATGTCTACTTGCGGAATTTCAGAGATTACCGTGAAGGGAACGGTGCAGCCGACGGAGCCGAAGGAGATGCTCATTGAGTTTGTGGGAGATTCCATTACCTGCGGTTATGGTGTGGATGATGAGGACAGAGACCATCATTTTGCCACCGGTACGGAGGATGTAACGAAAGCCTATGCCTATAAAACGGCAGAAAATCTCGGGGCAGATTACAGTATGGTGTCCTTCAGCGGATACGGAATCGTTTCCGGGTATACCGGCACCGGAGAAAAGTCCGGAGAACAGTTGGTGCCGATGTATTATGAAAAGTTAGGCTTTTCCTACGGAACTTATTTGGGGGACGGTTCTCCGCAAGCTGTGGACTGGGATTTTTCAAAGCGTCAGCCGGATTTGGTTGTGATTAATCTCGGAACCAACGACAACAGCTATGTACAGACGGATGCCGGGCGGAAGGATGAGTATGTAAAGGGCTATGTGGAGTTCTTAAAGACGGTGAGAAAGTGTAACCCGGAGGCGAAGATTTTGTGTACTCTCGGAATTATGGGAACGGAGCTGTGTCCGGCAATGGAAGAAGCGGTATCAATATATCGGAGCGAAACAGGAGATGAAAATATAAGCTCTATGCGCTTTGATGCGCAGCTACCGAGTGACGGCTATGCGGCGGATTGGCATCCGACGGAAGCAACCCATACAAAGGCGGCAACGAAGCTGACGGCGGAAATTAAGCGTAGTATGGGCCGGTAAGAGAGTGTTTATAGCGGAAAAGAAAGAGTATGTTACGATGAAAACGAACTATAAATCGACGATTTACGCCTGTTTTGTAGGCTATATTGTGCAGGCAATTATTAACAACTTTGCACCGTTGTTGTTTTTGACGTTTCAGGATTCCTACGGGATTCCGTTGTCGAAGATTACTTTTTTGGTGACCTTTAACTTTTTGTTTCAGCTGGCGGTGGATTTGATAGCGGCGGTAGTTATCGACAAGATCGGTTACCGGGTGGCTGCGGTGGCAGCCCATGTGTTTGCGGCAGCGGGACTCATATCCATGGCGTTTTTGCCGGAACTGATGCCGGATCCGTTTGTGGGACTGATGATTTCCGTGGTGATTTACGCCCTGGGCGGAGGGCTTTTGGAGGTGTTAATCAGTCCGATGGTGGAAGCCTGCCCGACGGACAACAAGGAAGCGGCCATGAGCCTTTTGCATTCCTTCTATTGTTGGGGGCATGTGGGCGTGGTGCTGTTGTCAACCCTGTTCTTTGTAACGGCGGGAATCGGGCACTGGAAGATACTGGCGATTCTTTGGGCGGCGGTTCCGGTAATCAACGGTATCGCATTTTTAAGAGTACCGATTGCCAAGCTGTTGTCCGACGAGGACAAGGGCATGTCTATTAAGGAGCTGGTGTCGGGGAAGGCTTTCTGGATTTTTATATTGCTTATGTTCTGTGCGGGAAGCTGCGAACAGGCGGTGAGCCAATGGGCATCCGCCTTTGCGGAAAAAGGCTTAAACATCAGTAAGACACTGGGTGACTTGGCCGGACCGATGCTCTTTGCCATTTGTATGGGTGCAGCCCGTGTGTTGTACAGTAAAATCGGGGAAAAGCTGCAACTGCGAAAGGCAATGGTGTTTTGTGGACTGCTTTGTTTGGGAAGCTATTTATTAATCTCGTTGTCGCCGCTTCCGTTACTAGGGTTAATCGGGTGCGGTATTTGCGGTTTCTCTGTAGGACTTTTGTGGCCGGGCACCTTCAGTCTGGCAGCGGTAGGCCTTCCGAGAGGCGGAACGGCTATGTTTGCCCTACTTGCGTTGGCGGGAGATTTGGGCTGTTCCATGGGACCGACCTTAGTGGGCAGAGTGTCTGCAGCTGCGGGAGATGACCTTAAGAAAGGGATTCTGGTGGCGATAGTATTGCCGGTGATGTTACTGATGGCGCTTTGGATGAATAAGAGAGCGGAGAAACAATAGGAAATGTGGGATTGGGAGAGTAAGGAGTACACAATCCGAGAGTATACAGCATGAGAACAGAAGGGGATATGCGAAATGTCTGAGATACGGGAGAACAGAAGAAGGGCAGGCGGAAAAGATACGCAGATGCTGCAATCGGAGTTAAAAAATGCAGAGAGTCCGGAGGCGTTTGTGGCGGCCAATCAGGCAGAGCTACAGACGAAAACCGTAGCGGAGTACTTGAACGAAATGCTGATTAAGTACAATCTGGAAAAGTGTGACGTAAACAAGGGTGCCAATCTGGCGGGAAACTATTTTTATCAGGTGTGTAGCGGAACGAAAAGTCCGGGGCGGGATAAGCTCATACAAATCGCACTGGGATTTCCTCTTACACTGGCAGAAACACAGTATTTACTGCGCCTGGGCGGACATTCCGAGCTCTATGTCAGAAACAGCAGAGACGCGTTTTTGATGTTTGCCATTGAAAAGGGATATGGGATACAACGGGTGAATGAGCTGTTGTATGAGAATAAAAAAGAGTTGTTGGAGTAAGCAGACTTGTTGATTGTTGAATAAAGTATTAAGAAAAAGGGGGCTGTCGCAGCTATGATTTTTCAATCGTAGCTGCGACAGCCCCTTGAACATGTATGGGTTAATCTTCCTGTTTTTGTTCTGTCTTTGCCAAAAGGGCCTTCAGGCGGGCAATTTCCTCAGCTTGAGCTTGAAGCTCGTCATTTTTATCTCGAATTTCTGCCTGTGCCTTTTCTAACGCCAATTCCAGTCCGCGTCGAAGTCTGCGGGCTTCTTCTACCGCTTCACAGTAAGAACGGATCTTGATGTCCTGATTGGATTGTAACAAGGTTTCCGCAGCATCGGAAACGTATTCGTTTTCTTGTGCCATCTGCTTTATCGCCTCCCAGGTATCTGCTTTAAACAAACGTGCCCAGTGGTCGATACCGTACTTACGGTCTTCCTCTGTGGCAAGCTCTATCTGATTCAAGTTTACCACAGATAAGACGAATTTGTCACTATATAATTCGTGGTTTTTTACATTTAACAGTTGAAAGGTAGCATAGAACTCAGGGGAGAGGTACTCTAAATCATAGTCAAGGAATCCGATATGATATACAGGTTTCACAGCAGTGTAAGGCTGTCCGCGCAATAGCTGGTCAAAGGTACGACAAGCATAACTTAGGGAACGTTCCGGCCAGTATTTTTCATTTGATACCTGAACTTCAAAATTCAAGATACGGTCATTGTTTAACAGCACTTTCAAATCAAGAACAAATTCTTTATCTTGTGGGTGTTCGCCGAATTCAATTGGGTTCAAAACTTCTACAGCACGAATTTTCTCCGGGTGAATATGTAACAACGAAGCACAAAGTCCAATCAGGGCTTTCTGACTTTTCTGAAACACCACATGAAACATGCAGTCATTAGTAAGGCGGTAATCCAGCTTACCGGTTGTGTCTTTCAGTGATGTACAATTTTGTAAGTTTGACAAATTTTCCTCCTTTAAATAATCAATCATACGTCATGCTACATTCCATGGAATTATCCGGCAGAATCTTGCCGAAGAAACAGAGTGAGTGTATGCCTCGACACGCGCGCTGTGTCGGAAAGGCATCGTTCTGTTATGTATATAGTATATCATGATTTTATATTATCGACAAGGTTGTTTTTTGGTAAATCGGATAAAGAAGCATCCGTATCATCATAGCAAACCGTTGGTTTTAGTGGATTGTCAAGTATTGGGGTTAGAATAAAACTTTGTGCATTTTCAATAAAAACAAGAGTTTGATTTTGTTACATATGCGCGTAAAAATAGGACTGCACATTACTTGATATGCTCTTTTATGACAGCCTTTTTCTTAGAGAGTTTTTGCACTACTTTTTTAGTGTAGATTAAAATTTGTTCTGTGAGTATAAGACATTTAGAGGTGTATCGTTTACAATGAATCTATGTAATATTTTACGAAAAAGTCAGACAGAACATAAAAATGGAAGGTGTTCGGATGAAGGGGAGGACTGTTTTGAAAGAATTACATAGAAAGAAAGATACGATGACATTGCAATCGGAGCTTCGGCATTCGGATGACGTGGAACAGTTTATGGAAGCCAATCAATCCGAGTTCGATTTGCTCAGCATGTCGGAGTATTTAAATGAATTATTGAAGAAATACAAGCTGGAGAAAAGCGATGTGGTAAAACGGGGCGGCTTCACGGGAACCTATTTATATCACATCTTTGACGGAACGAAAAATCCCAGCCGGGACAAGCTGATTCAATTAGCACTGGGATTTCCGTTGACCTTGGAAGAGACGCAGAAACTGTTGCGTCTGGGAGGATATGCAGAGCTGTATGTCAGAGACAGCAGAGATGCGTTTTTGATGTTTGGGATTGAGAAAAAGTACGCGGTACAGCAGTTGAATGAGCTGTTGTATAAGAATAAAAAGAAAATACTTGAGTGATAAGGAGGAAAAGTA
>JAFTPY010000399.1 GCA_017463035.1 Lachnospiraceae bacterium | reverse complement strand
TCAACTCACCAGTTCTTCCACTCTTCCCAGTTTTTTATCACTTCGTGCTTCTTATCCATCTCAATACCGAACGGAGCCATCGCTACCGTCAGAAGCTTAAAATAGCCCTTGCCTAACGGCGCACCGATTAATGTGATGGAGAACGCCGCACCAATGATTGCATAAACCAGCATAATAATAATCCCGAACGGAATGAAAATCAAATTCGCCACAAAGTTCTTTGCAAAATTACTCTCTACCTCTACCGATTCGTCAAAAGGTGCCATGGCAAACTTCGCCACCTTAAGAAGCTGCTTTCCCAAAGGCATTCCGACTACCGTTGCACAAAACAGCAAGCCTAACGCGCCCCAAAACGCCACGGAAATAAATCCGCCCAAAATAAACCATAATACATTCTTTACATCACTCATCTTCGTTACCTTCCCTTACTTAATATCCTTCTCGCCCGTCCCTTTTTCTTAAGGAAGTTCTGCATTCGTCCGTGCTTCCTTAGAATTCTAATTCACAAAGGAACGTTCTTATTCAGTATAGCATATTTCTTCGAAAAATGGTAGTAAAAAAACGTCTCTCCCGAAAATTTTCATGTTTCGGTAAGAGACGTTTTCGTTCTTTATTTCAGTTTTGCCAAACCCAAATCAATGCTACACGGTTAGACCGCCTCCACATAATACTGTGCCTGCGCTGCAAACAGCTCTGCGTAGATACCGTTCTTCTTATCTACCAGTTCCTCGTGGGTACCGTACTCCTTAATGGTATTCTCCGCAAACACCGCAATACGGTCACAGAATTTACAACTGGAGAGACGATGGGAAATGTAAATCGCAGTCTTACCGCCTACCAGTGTATCGAAACGACGGTAAATGTCATACTCCGCCACCGGGTCCAGGGCTGCCGTCGGCTCGTCTAAGATTACAATCGGCGCATTCTTATACAACGCTCTGGCAATGGCCGTCTTTTGCTGCTGACCGCCGGAAAGCTCCGTACCCTTTTCGTCAAAGCTCTTGTACAGCATCGTATCCAATCCTTGCGGCAGCTTCTGTGCATCCTCGTAGAAACCGGACAGTTCCAATACTCGGTTTACTTCATCCTCTCTTACTGTATCACCTAACGCGATGTTATCTTTCAGACTGAAGGCAAACAACTGGAAGTCCTGGAACACCACCGCAAACAACTTCCGATACTCCTCCTCGGAATACTCCTTAATATTGATTCCGTCGATTAAGATTTCACCCTCGGTCACATCATACAAACGACAAAGAAGCTTGATGAAGGTGGTCTTTCCGGCACCGTTTAAGCCTACCACCGACAAATGCTCTCCGGAGGTAATCTTTAAATTGATGTCCTTTAATACATACTGTTCGGAACGCGGATACTTAAAGCTTACATGAGAAAACTCAATCACATGCTTCTCACCGGTTACTTTCTTATCCCCCTTCTCTAATGCTACCGGATACTCCAAAAGCTTTATAAACTGATGGGCATAAACACAACGCTTTGCAATGTCCTGACACCCCTGTACCACTCCGATCATTCCCTGGTAAAGCTCGGAAGCGGAAGTGATACACATGGAGAAGTCACCCACCGAAATCTTCTTAAGGAGTGCCAAAAGCCCGATGTAAAAATAACTGATACCGTCTCTTGCCGCATTAACAACATCCATAGCCCATGCATTTTTACACTGCTTCTCCGCCATGGTAGTCCAAACCCCTGCCATCTTCCGGCTTTCCACATCCGTTTTCTGAAGCATCATCTCCGCACTGTCGTACAAACGGATTTCCTTACCGTAGGAGAAGTCCGCCAGCTGGAACAAAAAGTAACCGAAGATACGGTTGATGCCCGCCAAATCCTTATAGCTTTCGATTTCAATCTTATTATTTTTTGCATTGAATATACTGATTAATACCAATCCGAGAATCTGTACCGGCAAAAGAAGCGGACAAGTTACAAGGATAATGGTACTGACACCCAGAAGCACCGCAATGTTTCCGATTAACGCATATACACTGTTTAACACTCCCACAACGCCGCCGCTGTACCAGCTGATGCCTTCCTTGGCACGGTTCAGCTGGTCCAGAGCCTCCGGATCCTCCGTATGCTCGAAATCCATCTGCATGGTATGCTCCGCCAGACGTACTTCAAAATACTCGTTAAACCACTCCTCCAGCACACTGCGCCACTGAAACGCCACATTGCTCATGACATTTGCTAAAAGGTTGCTTCCGCAAATTAACGCCACATACAATACCACATTCTGCAAATGCTCTGTTGCCGGAGCACCGCCTACGATTAACATCAACTCGTCAATCAAAAACTTCGGTAAAACAACAATCTGCGCCTTTTGAATCAGCTGTGCCACAAACAGGATTGCATACACCACGAACAGGGACGGACGTTCCTTCCATGCCACGGACACCATAAATTTTAAGGTTCTCTTTATCACCTGACGGTCTTCCTTTGCCGTCTTCTTCTGTTCCTTATTCTTCGCCATTTGCTGCCACCTCCTGTTCAGCCTTTTCTGTTTCTTCGATATAATACTGCGCCTGAATCCGGAACATCTCCGCATAGGCACCGTCTTTCTCCATCAATTCGGCATGGGTACCGTACTCTACCATCTCACCGTCCGCAAACATGGCCACATGGCCGCAGAACTGGGTGGAGCTCAAACGATGGCTGATATACACCGCCGTCTTTCCGCCGATTAACTTGTCAAAATCCTCGTAAAGCTTTGCTTCCGCCAAGGCATCCAATGCCGCCGTCGGCTCATCCAGTACCACCACCGGCGCATCCTTATACAACGCTCTTGCCAGTGCCAACTTCTGTTTCTCACCACCGGATAAATCCACACCGTCGTCGTACACAATCTTAAGAAGCTCTGTCTTTGTACCCTTCGGTAAGGACGCAATCTTTTCCGTAAGCCCTGCTGCCTCTAAGCACTCCTTTGCCTTCGCTCCGTCGGTACGCTCCGGCTCCTTCATGGACACATTTTCCTCCATCGGGAAAGCAAACAACTCCACCTGCTGGAACACCGGCGCAAAGGCTTCGTAATAGCTCTCCTTGTCGTACTCTCTCACATCCACACCGTTCAGTAAAATACGGCCCTCCGTCGGCTCGTACAACCGAAGCAACAGCTTTATCATGGTGGACTTTCCGGCACCGTTTAAGCCTACCACCGCCAGACGCTCACCCGCTGCCAAGGTCAGATTCAGGTTCTTTAATGCGTAACGCTCTGCCTTCGGGTACTTAAAGGACACATTTTCAAATACAAACTCGTACTTCTCCGCCTTCGGCAATTCCTTGCCGTCCTTCTTGCCATCGCCGCCGTCAAAATCGAGAAAGCTTCGGAAATCATCCACCTCACGGCTCCGGGCCAGCACGCCCGCCACACCGTTTAACAGGGTCGAAACATATTCAAAGAAGGTTCCCGCAGAAGCCAGATACAGAGTGAAATTACCGATAGTCAGCTCGCCCCGCACCATGGAACGTACCAGCCACGCATACACCAGAATCTGAGACAGACACCAGAATACATTTCCGGAAACACTGGTCCAGAACCAGAAGGTAGCATTTACCTTCTGCGCCTCGTAACGGGTCTTGTTAAGCTCCTCATACTTCTCCTTCAGCCATCCTCTCAGGCCGAACATGCGGATATCCTTTGCCGCCTCGAAGTTAGTGGTCACATTCTGCATATACCAACGCTTTCTCCACCAGGTAGCCAGCGGGTCCCATACACGCATCTTCGTAATCTTGTTGGTACGGTTCACAATGAGGAAGTTAATCACTGCGATACCCACCATAAGCAGCACCAGCCATATATTTAAGGTACTTAAGATACCCATACCGAGAAGCACCGTCGTTACCGACTCCAACAAACGAGTCGACTCACGCATCATACCCTCGATGCCGTTGTTGTTATCGTTGCTGGCTCTCTGGGCCTTCTGATAGCAGTCCATCACATCCGGGTTTTCCAGATGTTCAAAATCAATCTTCATAGCCTTGCGATTCATCATAAGCATCATATACAAACGGGCTCCGATGTACCGCCAGCCGATGCCGTAATGATAATAGGTGGTGGTCAAAGTAAGAAGCAGCTGGAACACCGTGACGCACACCATCAGCCCTAGCAATTCGTTTCTTGTTCCTTCTCCGGTAATCAAGTCCAATATAAGCTTCGGAAGGAAGGTCCAGAAGTACCGCATCAGAGGCTCACAAACCGCACCCAGTACAATCAACAACAAAATCTTCTTGTCATATCCGATCATGTGCTTAAACACAAAGCCCATGTTTTTAAATAAACCGTATTCCTTGTGGAG